>NZ_JBEXCS010000069.1:0-52915 GCF_040605395.1 Streptomyces sp. NPDC005648
CGGTGCCGCTCGGCACCACGCTGCATCTCTCGGCCGAGGTGACCGCGGTGGCGGGCCGCAAGATCTACTCCAGGGCCGTCGGGAGCCTCGACGGCGTTCCGATTCCATCTGCCTCTGTCCGACCGCCGCACACCTTTCCGAGGCGCCTCCAGCGAAATCGAGCCGGTATGACTGCAGCGGGACGACGCGAGTCATTCAAGTCCCCTTGCTGATAGGTGAGTTGGGGTACCGAGCGATGAGGCTTGACGTGTCCCTGGTCCGACTTATCCACAGGGCAAAGCGGACCCGCGGGATCCGCGAGATCGTCTGCGCATGACGAATCACGGCGAAACCACTGGATCCTCCGAAAACGGCCCGGCTGTCGGGCGCGACGGTCACACCCCTCGCGACAGTGACACCTCTCACGACAGTCAGGCTCCTCGTGACGTTCACGTACCGCGCGATTGGCACACCCCGCGCAACGGACACGACCACGGCCGACCCCTCGGACCGGAGACGCACACCGGCCCGACCGCCTACGACAGGCACGGCGCGGAGCACCAGGTCACGCTGCGCACCCCGGCCGAACTGGCCGACGCACTGCCCTATCTGCTCGGATACCGCCCCGAGGACAGCATCGTCCTGGTCGCCCTGCACGACAGGGACGGCCGGGGCCGCTTCGGCGGCCGGGCCCGGCTCGGTATTCCCGTCGGCGAGGACGACTGGGGCTGCGTCGCACGGCAGCTGGCGCAGGGCCTGGTGACGGGAAGCGAACGCAGGGGAGCGCGACCCGAACAGATGGTCGCCTACCTCTGCCAGGAACCGGCGCCGGGCGAGTCGGGCCGGCAGGTCATGGAGCGGCTGCGGCCACTGGCCCAGAAGCTCCGTGTCGAGTGCGGTCGGCTCGATGTCCCGGTGATCGAGGCCCTCTGCATCTCGGACGGCCGCTTCTGGTCGTACTGCTGCAGCAACGAGATCTGCTGTCCGCCCGAAGGCCTGCGGATGGGTTTGCCCGGTACGTCGGTACTGGCCGCCGCGGCCACTTACGCCGGCCTGCAGGTGCGGGGCACGCTCCGTGAGCTGCGGGCCAGGCTGCAGCCCTGGGAGACGGCGGCCGCCCTGGACCAGGAGATCGCCCTGGACGCGGCGAGCGCGGCCCTCGTGCCCAGGATCCTCGACGACGCCAGCCGCGCGGGCGTCGCCGAGGAGACGCTCGAACTGGCGCGGAGCGTCATCCATCGCCTGGCGGAAGCACCGCCGATGTCCGGCGCGCTCCTCGCGGATCTGCGCGACGACGAACTGCTCGCCCACGACGAGGCCGCCACGCTGATCCTGGGTCTGCAGGACCGCGCCACGCGCGACCGCGCGGCGGAATGGATGGAGGGCGACGAGGCCGCCCCGGCACTGCGCCTCTGGCGGGCGCTCGCCCGTCGCTGCGTCGGCCCCTACGGCGAACACGCGGCGGCGCCACTGACCCTGGCCGGCTGGGTCGCCTGGTCCAGCGGGGACGACCTGGAGGCCCGGGAAGCGCTCGCCATGGCCCTCGGCGCAGACCCCGGCTATCTCTTCGCCCGTCTGCTGCACCAGGCGTGCAACGAGAGCTTGGACCCGGAGTCGATCCGCCGCTGCCTGCGCGCGGAACGCCGTGACCGTGACGGGGCGCCGGCCCGGCAGTACGAGGGCAAGGGGGAAGCCGCGGTCGAGGACAGCGACCTGACTTCGGGACCGAACCAGGTTCCGCGGGCACCGATGGAATCTCGCCGGGTAGCGAAGGAACCCAGTCCAGCACTTGAACCCACCTCGGCAGGGATGGAATCCACCCAGGCACCCGAGGACGCCCCGCGCGTCCGTCGCCGTTCCCGCTCCGGCGGTACGGCCGTCAGCCGCTCGGCGAAGGCTGCGGTCCGAGGAAGTGGGGCGAGCGTCCCTCGGCCCCGGACGCCGGCGACACGAGGAGGAGGTCGTCCCGGCATCACTCAGACGGGTGGCACGCGCCCTGGTGCGCCCGGCCAGGGGCCGGATCGTCGTCGTGACAACTGCCCCGGGGGCGTGCAGCCGGGAGGCGGTCGTGGCGAGGGGGAGACGTGAGCGATTGCTCCCGGCACATGGGGATCTGGGACCGACGCCGCCATTCGGCCGTGTCGGTCGTCCCAGGGCGTGACCCGGAGGAGCCCCGCTCCGTTCACCTGAGTGGCGGAACGGCTGAAGAGCCGGTGCTGCCGCACAGTCCACGCCTGTCCGGATTCTCCCACCCGGCGCCGTACACGCCCGAGGTGAACAGAGCGCAGAAGAAGCCACCGCATGCATCAGCCGACGCCACCCGCTGCCATCGACGACCGCACCGGGGCCGGGCGATCCCAGCCGCGTCCTTGGACGGCCACCGACCTGTCCGCACCGAATCCTTCCCCGGGCCCATCAATGGGCCGATCACAGAACCCAGCACCGGACGGTTCGCAGGAGCCATCGCAGAGCCGCTCACCGGTCAGTTCACTGAGCGGGTCTCCGGGCGGTTCACGGAACCCACCGCACAGTCGCCCACCGGTCAGTTCACCGAGCGGGTCTCCGGGCGGGTCTCCGGGCGGTTCACGGAACCCACCGCACAGCCGCCCACCGGTCGGTTCACTGAGCGGGTCGTCAGGCAGCTCACAGAACCCATCACAGAGCCGCTCCCCGGACAGTCCGCAGAACAGGTCACCGGACAGATCACCCAGCAGCGCACCGATCCGATCGCCGGGCGGCCCGACCTCGCCACTTCCCGGAGCCGCCCCTACGCCCCGACCCGCCCCTGCACGCCGAGCCGGCCCCACCCTCACGCCCCGACCCGCCGCCATTCCCCCGTCCTCACCCATGCCCCGAGCCGCTCCCTCACCGCCCTCACTCTCCCCCCTACCCCCGCCCTCATCCCCATCCTCGTCCCCACCCCCGCCTCCTCGCCGCCCCACCGGATTGCCCTCCACCCACACCGCCATGATCTGCGTGGCCCTGCCGGGCCTCGCCATCTCCACGGACCAGGGGCAGCTGACCGGGCGGGGGCTGGAGGGGTTCTACCGCGCGGGTCGACGCCTCCTCGCCCGCTGCCAGGTCCGTGTGGCCGGACGCGAACCGCTCGCCGTCCAGGCCAGGATGACCGCGGCCGATCAGGCCCGCTTCGTGGGCACACTGCGCGTCTCCTCGAACTCCGGCCCGGACCCGGACGTGATGGTCGAACGTGTCCGGCATGCGGACGGCACCGAGCGGATCACCCTCCGCAGCGCGGCCTTGCGCCCGTTGCGCATCCCGGTCGAGGTCGCCCTCGGGACGGACCTGGCGGAACTGGGCGCCATCGCGTCCGGCATGGGCGGACCCGAACTGCCCGCCACCGTCCACGACTCGGGCCTGCGTTGGTCCTGCGCCACCGCGACCTCCTCGGTGACGGCGGATCCGCCGCCCGCCGACGCACTGGCCTCGGCCGGCCTGTTGCGCTGGGAACTGGAGCTGCCTCCCGGCGGCAGCAGGAGTGTGGAGCTGCGGGTCCGGCCGGACGGAGCAGGCCCTTTTCGGGCAGCGGGCCGTTCGGCTGCGAGCCCTCTCGCCGACGTATCCGCGTCCGGCGACGATCCCAGGGTCCAGCCGCTCCTGAGGACGAGCGTCGACGACCTTCGGGCTCTCCTGTTGCGCGACCCCGCACATCCGTCCGACACCTATCTCGCCGCCGGAGCGCCCTGGCGCTGCGGACCGGCCCCCGCGGAGGCTCTGGCCGCGGCCCGGATGACGCTGGCCCTCGGCACCCGGCTGGCCGTCGGCACTCTGCGCGCCCTCGCCCGCACCCAACTCCCGGGCACGGGAGCGCAGGCCGGCATGATCCCGGGGCCCCGACGGGACGCGGGCACCCACTTGCCGCCGGGTTGCACGGGCACGGAGGCCACGCTCCTCTTTCCCGTGCTGCTGGCCGAGGCCCGCCGCTGGGGGCTTCCCGAGCAGGAGACGGAGGAACTGCTGCCCGCCGCCGAACGCTGTCTGACCTGGCTGCGGACGGCCGTGGCTGAGTGCACCTACCTCTGCGATCCCCGCCCCGGGGGCCCCGTCCGCTGCGAGACGCAGGCCCATGCCCACCGCGCGGCACTTCTCGGTGCCGATCTGCTCGATGCCCACGGCCGGCCCGGTGGGGCCGAGTTGCGGGAGTGGGCTCAGGTGTTGCGGAGGGCGTTTCGTGAGGAGTTCTGGATCGACGATCTGGGTGGCGGGCGACCGGCGGCCGCCCGCACCCCCGACGGAGGCCGAGTACCGCACCTGGGCGCCGCCGCCGTCCATCTCCTCGACACCGGCCTGCTGGGCGGGGGCCGACCGGCCGTCGGCCTGCTCGACAAGGTGCAGACCGAACAACTGGCGCGACTGCTCGGCGCCCCGGCCATGGACTCGGGCTGGGGGCTGCGCTCACTGGCGGTGAAGGAGGCAGGACACAACCCGTTCGGTCACCGGAGCGGCGCGGTACGGGTCCATGAGACGGCCGTGGCCGTCGCGGGCCTGGCCGGAGCAGGCTACGAAAAGGCGGCGAACTCCCTGCTGCGCGGAGTGCTCGCGGCGTCCGAAGCCTTCGGCCACCGGCTCCCCGAGATGTACGCGGGGGAGCGGCGGACCGAGGGGAGCGCTCCCCTCCCGCACCCGGCCGCATGCCGTCCGGCGGCCACCGCGGCGGCGGCCGGTGTGCTCCTGCTGACCACGCTCGCGGGAATCCGCCCCGACGCTCCGGCCGGCACGGTCACGCTGCGACCGGTGCACAGTGCGCCCCTCGGAGAGATCGTCCTGACCGGACTCCGGGTCGCCGGCGCACCCTTTTCCGTACGGGTGAGCCGGCTCGGGCTCGCCATGGTCGAGGAGGCGGCCGACGGGCTGCAACTGGGAGTGTGACCTCGGACGACGCGCTACCGTGCCACCACGGGGAGCAGAGGGCGGGCCCATACCGGACCGAAGTGGATCAGCGGCCGAAGCGCTCGGCGAAGGGAGTGTTTATCGTCAGGCAGACGACTATGATCGCCGCATGCCCTACGACCCGTCAGCCTTTCCGCCCTTCGCCGTCACCGTGGACCTGGTCGTGCTGACCGTGCGCCGCCATGCCCTGTGCGCGCTGGCGGTACGCAGGGGTGAACCGCCCTTTCAAGGACGCTGGGCGCTACCGGGCGGATTCGTACGGGCCGACGAGGACCTGGCGCAGGCGGCGGCACGGGAACTGGCGGAGGAGACCGGGCTGCGCGCCCATGATCCGTCCGTCCCCGCCCAGGACAACGGCGCCCACCTCGAACAGCTCGCGACCTACGGCGACCCCAAGCGCGACCCGCGGATGCGGGTGGTCAGCGTGGCCCATCTCGCCCTCGCGCCCGACCTGCCCGCACCCCGAGCGGGCGGTGACGCCAGCAACGCACGGTGGGCCCCCGTCGACGAGCTGCTGCAGCAGGGCGGCTACGGCCGTGACGGCGAGCCCGAGGCACCCCTCGCCTTCGACCACGCCCAGATCCTGTCCGACGGCGTGGAGCGTGCCCGCTCCAAGATCGAGTACTCGTCGCTGGCCACGGCGTTCTGCCCCACCGAGTTCACCGTCGGCGAGCTGCGCCGGGTCTACGAAGCGGTGTGGGGTGTGGCGCTCGACCCGCGCAACTTCCACCGCAAGGTGACCGGCACCCCGGGGTTCCTCGTGCCCACAGGCGGCACCACCACCCGCCAGGGCGGCCGCCCGGCCCAGCTGTTCCGGGCCGGCGGTGCCACACTGCTCAACCCCCCGATGCTGCGCCCCGAAGTGTGACGGCGGAGCCCGCGCGGCGCGCTCCTGCCGCGCTGCTTCCACGGACCGGGCGATGCCCGAAAAACCGGAAATAGCACGCTATCTTGCTGTAGGTGATCCAGGCCTTCGGACTGACCAGCAACCCCCGCAAGGACCTTCCGCCCGCCGTCGACGACGTCTCCTTCGAAGCGCGCGCGGGCCGCGTCACCGCGCTCCTCGGCACACCGGGAGCAGGCAAGACGACCGCGCTCAGACTCATGCTCCAGCTCCAACAAGGCCGTGGCATCGCCTACTTCAGGGGCCGCCCCCTGCACCGCATCGCCCACCCCTCGCGTGAGGTCGGCGTACTCCTGGGCGACGTACCGGGCCATCCGGCCCGCACCGTCCGCGGTCACCTGCACATGCTGTGCGCCGCCGCGGGCGTCCCGGTCCGTCGCGCCGACGAAGTCCTCGAAGTCGTCGGCCTCGTCAGCCTGCGCGACGAGCGCCTCAGCACTCTCTCCCGCGGCATGGACCGCCGCCTCGGCCTGGCCTGTGCCCTCCTGCCCGACCCGCACACGCTCGTCCTCGACGAACCGGCCGAAGGCCTCTCCACCCGGGAGACCCACTGGCTGCACAGCACCCTGCGTGCCCACGCCACCCAGGGCGGCACCGTCCTGCTCACCACCGCCGATCCCAAGGAGGCCGCCCGCAGCGCCGATCGGGTCGTCACCCTGGACCGGGGCAGACTCGTAGCCGACCAGGACGCCGCCGAATTCGCCCGCACCCGGCTCCGCCCCCGAGTGGCCGTCCGCAGCCCGCACGCCGCACGACTCGCCGCCCTCCTGACCAAGGAGGCCCGCACCGCACGCCGCTCGGTCGAGGTCGTCCGCGAGAGCGGCAACCGCCTTTCCGTGTACGGCAGTACCTGCGCCGACGTCGGCGAGGCCGCGTTCCGGCACGGCATCCTCGTACACCAACTCGCTGACGAGACCGGGGACATGGGGCCGGGAGCGGAACCGGCTCCCGTCGGCCCCTCTGAAGTGCCCGACGCGCCGCAGGCGATCGAGACGCGACTCACCGTGGCCCAGAACCCCGAGCCCGGTACGGAACCGCGCCCCGGGGCGCCCGGTGACGTATCGCTTCAGGCTGCCGTCGGACCACCCTCCGAGGCGCCTGCGGGCGCACCTTTCGACGCCCTCTCCCCACTCCCACCCCCCATCTCCGTCCGCCCCGCCCCCAGCCCCCTTCGCCCCCTGCGCTACGAGATCCGCCGTGCCGCCGGGATCGGTACCGGCTTCCTCACCGCGGCCGCCGTGCTGCTGGTGTCCGCCGTGACCGCCGTGCTGCTGGCGCGGATCGGGCACACTCCGCAGTCACGGCTGCTGGCCGCCTGGCCGCGAGAGCTGCCCCTGCCGCCCGCGGCGCTGGGCGCGGGGCTGCTGGGGGCGCTGGCCTTCGGTGACGAGTTCCGCCACCCCGCGCTGGCGGCGGACCGCGGCACCGTGCCCCGCCGGCTGGGGCTGCTCGCCGCGAAACTCGTGGTCGCCGCGGCCACCGCGCTGATGCTGGCCTTCCTCGCCGTGGGCTGCGACGCCGAAGTGCTCTATCTCCTCTACGGACGGGAGCTCTCACAAGTTCCCGCCGACTGGCTCTCGCTGGGCGCGAGTTGGATCGGGCTCGTCGTCGGATGTGCCTGGGCCGGGGTGCTGGCCGCCGGTGTCTTCAGGTCCACCACGGCGGGACTCGCGGCCGTGCTGGCCGTTCCGGTCGTCGTCGTGCCCCTCGTACAGAAGGCCTTGACGGGATCGTCCGTGCGGACCGCGGCCGGATTGCCGCTTCGGCTGCGCGAGACGCTCCTGCTGCGGCTGCCCTTCGGGGGAGAGCGCTATCTGTCCGGGGTGGCGCGGGTGATCGTCCAACCCGTGGGCGGGGCACTGGCGTTGTCGCTGACCGCTCTGCTCTGCGCGTATCTGCTCACGACCTTGCGCGGCAGGGTCAGATGACGACCGTCTCTGACCTTTCGTCACGGCCTGCGCACAACTCCCCGGGGAAAGCCCATTTCTTTCCGATAAGGCGTCAATTGCGACGGGGTGAGCGATCACCCTTTCGTGTGCTTTTCACCAAAGACCTCAAGGCAGTTGAGGACGACGCCGACAAAGGATCCGTGAGTACCCTTGCGCACACCATGATGACCGCCGCCCGCTCCGCAGACTCCGGTCTCGCCGGCCCGGGCGAACTCGACCGCTACCCCTACGCCGAGGCCGCCGTCCCCGGTCGCGTGGGAGTCCCCGCCTGGGAGAGCGCGGACCCGGAGCTGGGCCGCGTCGGCCGGCGCGCCGCGGGCAGCCGCGGACGCGGGCTGCACGGCCAACTCGTCCAGCAGCTGGGCCAGATGATCGTCTCCGGGGACCTGGGCGCCGACCGTCCGCTGGTGCCCGAGGAGATCGGCCAGCGTTTCGAGGTCTCCCGCACCGTGGTCCGCGAGTCGCTCCGCGTCCTGGAGGCCAAGGGCCTGGTCAGCGCCCGCCCGAACGTGGGCACGCGCGTGCGTCCCGTGAGCGACTGGAACCTCCTCGACCCGGACATCATCGAGTGGCGGGCCTTCGGCCCCCAGCGGGACGACCAGCGCCGCGAGCTGAGCGAGCTGCGCTGGACCATCGAGCCGCTGGCCGCCCGTCTCGCCGCCGGGCACGGGCGCGAGGACGTGCAGCAGCGGCTCGCCGACATGGTCGAGATCATGGGTCACGCCATGGGGCAGGGCGACGCGCTCACCTTCTCCCGCGCCGACGCCGAGTTCCACTCCCTGCTCATCCAGGTCGCGGGCAACCGCATGCTGGAGCACCTCTCCGGGATCGTGTCGGCCGCCCTCCACGTCTCCGGCGGCCCGGTGACGGGCTGTGACCGGCCGAACGAGGTGTCGCTCGCGCACCACGGCAGGATCGTCGACGCGCTCGCCGCGGGGGACGGTTCGGCGGCCGAGGCGGCCATGCGCCAACTGCTCACCGTCCACCCCGAGGTGGAGCGCGTGGTGCCCGCGCCACGCGAGCACTGAGCCGGGACCGCGGGCGGCGCGGCCGGGACCGCCTCCCCCTCCTGGGGCACCCCCCGGTCGGCGAACCGTCTGCCGTCGGACCCCGCAGGATCCCGGCGATCCTGCGGGGTCCGACGGTGCGACGGGCCGTGTGTTTCCTGGGATGAGCCCGGGTAGGAGAGATGGGTGGCCGTCTCTGACCCTGTCTGACCGTTTTTGAATGCTTACGGGGTGTGACTCGGGCCACGCAGATTGGGCGTAACGCTCGTGGGAACAGCGCGATGACCTAAGAGGTGACAGCCGAGGAGGGAATACGGACGCCGTTGATGGCGCTGTGCATCTTCCCGGCCCCCGCCCGCGCCGTCGGCCCAATCCCCAAGCCGGCGGTCGGCTCCTGTCCGTCCCGGACGGGGCCGGAAGCCGTTTTCCAACGTTCCGAGAGGTTGTTCGTGTCGGCCAGCACATCCCGTACGCTCCCGCCGGAGATCGCCGAGTCCGTCTCTGTCATGGCTCTCATCGAGCGGGGAAAGGCCGAGGGGCAGATCGCCGGCGACGATGTGCGTCGGGCCTTCGAAGCTGACCAGATTCCGGCCACTCAGTGGAAGAACGTACTGCGCAGCCTCAACCAGATCCTCGAGGAAGAGGGTGTGACGCTGATGGTCAGTGCCGCGGAGCCCAAGCGCACCCGAAAGAGCGTCGCAGCGAAGAGTCCGGCCAAGCGCACCGCCACCAAGACGGTCGCGGCGAAGACGGTGACCACCAAGAAGGCCACCGCCACCGCCCCCGCTGCGGCTCCCGCCCCTGAGGCGCCGGTCGAGGACGACGCCACCGGGGTCGCCGCCAAGAAGGCCGTCGCCAAGAAGGCGGCGCCGGCCGCGAAGAAGACCGTCGCCAAGAAGGCGACGGCGGCCAAGAAGACCAGCGCCAAGAAGGACGACGCCGAGATCCTCGAGGAAGAGGTCCTCGAAGACGCCCCCAAGGCCGGCGAGGAGCCCGAGGGCACCGAGAGCGCCGGGTTCGTACTCTCCGACGAGGACGAGGACGACGCGCCCGCGCAGCAGGTCGCCGCGGCCGGCGCCACCGCCGACCCGGTCAAGGACTATCTCAAGCAGATCGGCAAGGTCCCCCTGCTCAACGCCGAGCAGGAGGTCGAGCTCGCCAAGCGCATCGAGGCGGGCCTGTTCGCCGAGGACAAGCTGTCCAACGCCGACAAGCTGGCCCCCAAGCTCAAGCGCGAGCTGGAGATCATCGCCGAGGACGGCCGCCGCGCCAAGAACCACCTTCTGGAGGCCAACCTCCGTCTGGTGGTCTCCCTGGCCAAGCGCTACACCGGCCGCGGCATGCTCTTCCTGGACCTCATCCAGGAGGGCAACCTCGGTCTGATCCGTGCCGTCGAGAAGTTCGACTACACCAAGGGCTACAAGTTCTCCACGTACGCCACCTGGTGGATCCGTCAGGCGATCACCCGCGCCATGGCCGACCAGGCCCGCACCATCCGTATCCCGGTGCACATGGTCGAGGTCATCAACAAGCTCGCCCGCGTGCAGCGCCAGATGCTCCAGGACCTGGGCCGCGAGCCCACCCCGGAGGAGCTGGCCAAGGAGCTCGACATGACCCCGGAGAAGGTCATCGAGGTCCAGAAGTACGGCCGCGAGCCCATCTCCCTGCACACCCCGCTGGGCGAGGACGGCGACAGCGAGTTCGGCGACCTCATCGAGGACTCCGAGGCGGTCGTCCCGGCCGACGCGGTCAGCTTCACGCTCCTGCAGGAGCAGCTGCACTCCGTTCTCGACACCCTGTCCGAGCGCGAGGCGGGCGTCGTCTCGATGCGCTTCGGTCTCACCGACGGTCAGCCGAAGACCCTCGACGAGATCGGCAAGGTCTACGGCGTCACGCGCGAGCGCATCCGCCAGATCGAGTCCAAGACCATGTCGAAGCTGCGCCACCCGTCGCGTTCTCAGGTACTGCGCGACTACCTCGACTAGGCCGCGGTCCTACGACCTTCAAGGCCCGGTTCCCCCTGGGGAGCCGGGCCTTGTCGTTGCCGCGCGGGTGCGGGGTGCCGTGTGCTGAATCACTCTGGGTTTCCAAAGATCATCCGAGAGTGAGGAACCCGAATGCGCCGTCCCGTTTCCCGGGCGCTGGCCCGGCCGCTTGTCCTGGCGGCCGTGGCGACCGTCATACCGCTGCTGTCCGCCGTACCCGCGCCCGCCGACGTCGTCGTGGGCGGTTTCCCGGTCGACATCTCCCAGAGCCCGTGGACGGTCGCGCTGTCCAGCCGTGACCGGTTCGGAGGTACGCGCGCGGGACAGTTCTGCGGAGGTGTGGTGGTGGGCCGTACGACCGTGCTCACCGCGGCGCACTGCATGGGTGAGACGGTTCTGGGCGGTCCGCCCGACCGGGTGCGCGACCTCAAGGTCATCGCGGGCCGTACGGACCTGCTCACGCCCGAGGGCCGGGAGATCCGGGTCCGCCGAGTCCGGGTGAACCCCGGCTACGACAGCTACAGCAACGCGGGGGACTTCGCCGTGCTCACTCTCGCCGAGCCGCTGCCCCAGAGTTCCGTCATCACGATGGCGGCCGCGGGTGATCCCGCCTACGAGCCGGGCATGAGCGCCACGGTCTACGGATGGGGTGATGTCACGGGTGGCGGCGACTACGCGCACAGCCTGCGCGCCGCCCGTGTGCACGTACTGCCCGACGCCCAGTGCGCGAGGGCGTATCCGGGGAGCGCGGACGGCACCTACGCGGCCGACAGCATGCTGTGCGCGGGGGAGGCGGAAGGCGGCCGGGACGCCTGTCAGGGGGACAGCGGCGGGCCCCTCGTCGCCCAGGGGAAGCTGATCGGGCTCGTGTCCTGGGGGAGCGGCTGCGGTCGGGCGGGCGATCCCGGCGTCTACGCGCGCGTGTCGAAGGTGCTACGGCTGTCGGGTGCCGACGGCGCCGTGAGAGGCGCCCGGCAGGGGCGCTGACGGAGCCGCGGACGAGGTCTCCGTACGAGCGCGGGCGGCGCGGTCCCTGAAGCAGGGGCCGCGCCGCCCGTACACCGGCCTGTGCCGGAGCTGGCTCGTCGTTGACGCGAAGTGTCAGCGCTCTTCTTCGGATGCGGACGCGGGAGCGGCCGTCAGCCGCTCCGTCTCGTCCTGTATCTCAGCGGCGATCTTCTTGAGTTCCGGCTCGAACTTGCGGCCGTGGTGGGCGCAGAAGAGCAGTTCTCCGCCGCTGAGCAGGACAACGCGAACGTAGGCCTGCGCGCCGCAACGGTCGCAGCGATCGGCGGCCGTCAGCGGGCTCGCGGGGGTCAGAACAGTAGTCACGTCGCCTCTTCTCTAGCTCGACGAGCTGTCGTACCAGGGTCAACATCCAACCAGCCCCAAAACGTTCCCGCCCGGGGCTTTCCCTCGAAAAAATCTTTCGAGGCCGGCTGTCTGTTGCCGGTTGGCGGCGAATGTGCCGTATTGCGTGTCTTTGTGTCTTACGGGTTCGCTCTGGCTGTCAATGTCCGTCCTCCCGGCTGGCTTGCCGGTTGTTCATGAGGACGTGCCCGGAGCCTAAATGGTTCATGCCTCGAAGGGAACGTGATATGTACTTCACTCCAACGAGGGATCGAACGCGTATGCGACTCTGGACTAGTCTGAGTTCAGACGAGGGTGGCGTTACAACGGCTCTACCAGGCCTCGGTACCCTCTCTACGGCAACCGAAGCCGCGCCCTTACCCAGAAGGGCCTCACCTGAAATTCAGCGAGGAGCGAACCGCGTGACCGCCGAGACGTCCGTGCCGTCCACAGCGCTGCTGGCAGGAGCAGACCGGGACGGTTCCAACTACACCGCGCGGCACCTGCTCGTCCTCGAAGGGCTTGAGGCCGTGCGCAAGCGCCCGGGCATGTACATCGGGTCGACCGACAGCCGCGGTCTGATGCACTGCCTGTGGGAGATCATCGACAACTCCGTCGACGAGGCTCTCGGGAACTACTGCGACCACATCGAGGTGATCCTCCACGACGACGGTTCCGTGGAGGTCCGGGACAACGGCCGGGGCATCCCGGTCGACGTCGAGCCCAAGACGGGCCTGTCCGGCGTCGAGGTCGTCATGACCAAGCTGCACGCCGGCGGCAAGTTCGGAGGCGGCTCCTACGCCGCCTCCGGCGGTCTGCACGGCGTCGGCGCCTCCGTGGTGAACGCCCTGTCGGCCCGCCTGGACGTCGAGGTCGACCGCGGTGGCCATACCCACGCCATCAGCTTCCGCCGCGGTGTGCCGGGCGCCTTCGCCGGGAACGGCGCGGACGCCAAGTTCGACGCCAGCAGCGGGCTGCGCAAGACCAAGAAGATCCCCAGGACCCGCAGCGGCACGCGCGTGCGCTACTGGGCCGACCGCCAGATCTTCCTCAAGGACGCGAAGCTCTCGCTGGAGAACCTGCACCAGCGCGCCCGCCAGACCGCCTTCCTGGTGCCCGGCCTGACCATCGTCGTCCGTGACGAGTTCGGTCTCGGCGAGGGCGGCAGCAAGGGGGAGGAGTCCTTCCGCTTCGACGGCGGCATCAGCGAGTTCTGCGAGTACCTGGCCGCCGACAAGCCGGTCAACGACGTCCTCCGCTTCTCCGGCCAGGGCACCTTCAAGGAGACGGTGCCGGTCCTGGACGAGCACGGTCAGATGACCCCCACCCAGGTCACCCGTGAGCTCGACGTCGACGTCGCGATGCGATGGGGCACGGGCTACGACACGACCCTGAAGTCCTTCGTGAACATCATCGCCACCCCCAAGGGCGGCACCCATGTCGCGGGCTTCGAGACCGCGGTCACCAGCACGCTCAACGAGGTGCTGCGCGCCAAGAAGCTGCTGCGCGTCGCCGAGGACGACATCGTCAAGGACGATGCCCTGGAGGGCCTGACCGCCGTCGTCACCGTCCGGTTGTCCGAGCCCCAGTTCGAGGGCCAGACCAAGGAGGTCCTCGGCACCTCGGCCGCCCGCCGGATCGTGAACACCGTGATCTCCAGGGAGCTCAAGGCGTTTTTGACCTCCACCAAGCGGGACGCCGCGGCCCAGGCCCGCGTGGTCATGGAGAAGGCGGTCGCCGCCGCCCGTACGCGTATCGCGGCCCGCCAGCACAAGGACGCACAGCGCCGGAAGACGGCGCTGGAATCCTCGTCGCTGCCCGCGAAGCTCGCCGACTGCCGCAGCGACGACGTCGACCGCAGCGAGCTCTTCATCGTCGAGGGCGACTCCGCGCTCGGCACCGCCAAGCTCGCCCGGAACTCCGAGTTCCAGGCGCTGCTGCCCATCCGCGGCAAGATCCTCAACGTCCAGAAGTCGTCCGTGACCGACATGCTGAAGAACGCCGAGTGCGGCGCGATCATCCAGGTCATAGGAGCCGGCTCGGGCCGGACCTTCGACATCGACGCGGCCCGCTACGGCAAGATCATCATGATGACCGACGCCGACGTCGACGGTTCCCACATCCGGACCCTGCTGCTGACGCTCTTCCACCGCTACATGCGGCCCATGGTCGAGGCGGGCCGGGTCTTCGCCGCGGTGCCGCCGCTGCACCGGATCGAGATCGTCCAGCCGAAGAAGGGCCAGGACAAGTACGTCTACACGTACTCCGACCGAGAACTGCGGGACAAGCTCCTCGAGCTCCAGAGCCAGGGCGTCCGGTACAAGGACTCCATCCAGCGCTACAAGGGCCTCGGCGAGATGGACGCCGACCAGCTGGCCGAGACGACCATGGACCCGCGCCACCGCACCCTGCGCCGGATCAACCTCTCCGACCTGGACTCCGCCGAGACGGTCTTCGATCTGCTGATGGGCAACGACGTGGCTCCCCGCAAGGAGTTCATCTCCAGCTCGGCGGCGACGCTGGACCGCTCCCGCATCGACGCGTAGGCGCCACGCCGGGCGCGGGCCGGAGGCTGATCCTCCGCCCGCGGGTCTCCCTGCCCGAGCCCGGCGCATCCGCCTGCTTCCGCACCCGCCCGCCTCCGCGTCGGCCGACCGGCCCTCTCCACCCCTGGGTGGAGCCGGCGGCCGTGCCCGGATCCACCCGTGTTCCACCCTGGCTCCGATCTGCCCACCTGTGAATTTCCGTAGCGTCGAAGACGTCGACAGCACCCGCTGCCGCACCCCCTTCTTCGCTCACGGAGGCTCTGATGTCCGGGCTTGTCAACGCGCTGGCGATCGCGGCCGTCGTCGTCCTGGTGGTCGTACGACAGTTCCGCACGCAGCAGATGGGCACGGGCCGGCGCTGGTGGCTCGTGCCCGCCGTCCTGGCCGTCGTCGCGCTGCGCGAGCCCGGCATCGTCGACGCCCGTCACCGCACGGGGTCCGTCCTCCTGCTCGGTGCCGAGCTGCTCATCGGCCTTGCCACCGGAGCCGGCTGGGCGTGGACCACCCGCATATGGGCGGAGCCGGACGGCACCGTGTGGAGCAGGAGCACCAAGGCGAGCGTGACCGTCTGGATCGTCGGTATCGCCCTGCGCGTCGGTCTCTTCGGGCTCGGCACCGCCATCGGCGTGCACCAGGACAGCTCCGCTCTGCTCCTCGCCCTCGCAGGCACCCTCCTGGTCCGCTCCGGGATCCTGCTGTGGCGGTCCCGGTCCATCGCTCCAGGCACGGGCCCGACCCCGGCGTACGGTGACTCCACGGCCTGGTCCGCGCGGAAGGAGCGTGTGTGACGGACAACCCCTGGGCGCGCTGGCCCTCCCGGGAGGCGCTGGGCCGTGAGGGAGCCTCGCGGCCCCGGAGGATGCTCGGCTGGAGCGTGCGTGCGCTGGTCATCGGGATGCTGCTGTGGGGCGCCTACAACAGCACCCGTGTGCACGGCTGGGCCGTGGCAGGAGCCGTGGCGGGGGTCCTGGCGACCGCCGTCGCCGCATGGGCCTTCTGGCGCGCGACGCTCGCGCACCGGCTCCTGCCGTCGATCGCGCTGATCGCCGTGCTCGTGGGGATCGCGGTCGCGGGACAGGCCGCGAGCTTCACGACGGTGTCCCTCGTCATCTGGTGCGGCTGTGCCATCGCCGCTCTGGAGCGGCTTCCCCTGGCCGCCGCGGTACCGGTGACCTCCGTCTCCCTGGCGGCCTACGCCGCGATGAACAACGACGTATGGCTGACCACCGCCGTGACCACTGCCGGACTGGCCCTCGCCGGCTACACCCTGCGCCTGGACGCCGAGGCCCGTGGCCATGCCCAGCGACTGCTCGTCCAGGAGCGGGCCGCCCGGGCCGCCGAGGCCGAGTCGGCGGCGCTCGCGGAGCGGGCACGAATCGCGCGGGAGATCCACGATGTGCTCGCCCACAGCCTCTCGGCGCAGCTCGTGCACCTGGAGGCGGCCCGGCTGCTGATCGAGCGGGGCGCCGACCGGGAACAGATCCTGGACCGGGTGGTGGCGGCACGGGGCATGGCCCGTGACGGGCTCGACGAGACCCGGCAGGCGCTCTCCGCGCTGCGCGGCGAACTGACGCCGCTGGAGGACTTCCTGGCCGAGCTCGTCGGGACGACGACCGGCGCCGAGGTCACCATTACGGGTGAGCGCAAGCCACTGCCCGTCGAGGCGTCGCAGGCCGTGCGCCGGGTCGCTCAGGAGGCCCTGACCAACGTACGCAAGCACGCCCCGGGGGCGAAGGTGCGGCTGCTGCTCGACTACGGCGAGCAGCAAGTGACCCTGGACGTACGGGACTCGGGCGGCCCGCCGGGCGAGCTCACCGCATCGGGCGCCGGGTACGGTCTGCTGGGGATGCGCGAGCGGGCCGAGCTGCTGGGCGGCTCGCTGGCGGCCGGGCCGGACGAGGAGGGGTTCGTGGTGACGCTGAAGGTGCCCGTATGACCGAAGGCGAGGAGGTACGGCCCGCGCGGGTGGTGGTCGCCGACGATCAGACCGTGGTCCGGGAGGGCATCGTGATGCTGCTGGGACTGCTGCCCGGGATCGAGGTCGTCGGAGCCGCGGGCGACGGGGAGGAGGCGGTGCGGCTCGTCGCCGAACTCGCCCCGGACGTGGTGCTGATGGATCTGCGCATGCCCCGCTGCGACGGTGTGGAGGCGACCCGGCGCATCCGGGCGGAGCACCCCGGGACGCAGGTCGTGGTGCTCACGACGTTCGCGGACGACGAGTCCCTGTTCCCGGCGCTGCGTGCGGGAGCGCGGGGCTATCTCACCAAGGACGCGGGAGGAGACGAGATCGTACGGGCCGTGCAGAGCGTGCTGTCCGGTGCCGCCGGGCTGTCGCCGAGCATTCAACGGCGGCTGCTGGAGCGGCTCTCGGAGCCCGAGCCGCAGCCGAGACCCCCGGCGGAGCCGCCCGACGGGCTCACCGCTCGGGAGATCGAGGTGCTGGAGCTGATCTCGGAAGGCCTCAACAACACGGAGATCGGCCGCAAGCTGCATGTGTCCACGGCGACCGTGAAGACGCACATCAACAACATCTTCACCAAGACGGGCCTCAAGGACCGCGCTCAGGCGGTGCGTTACGCGTATGCGAAGGGAATCGCCCGCCCACCAGCGGGTTGAGTCACCTGATGGGGTGAAGAGCACGGGGAAGAGAAGTCGGGGATCTTCCCGTTCTGTCCATCCTTGGGCATGCAGTCAAGCAACGGTCGTCCCCGCGGAGGCGGGGGTGGCGCCGAGAGTTCGGCCGAACACCGCGAGGGCCGCGACCAGGTCCCCGCCGAGGCGTCCGGGAGTATGCGATACGACGATCCGTGGTACGACGCACTCGCCTCCGGATGGGGTGAGCCCACCGGTGCCGGCGTGCCCGAGCCCCGGGCCGAACCGGCGCGGCGGGCGAGGGAGGAGCAGGCCGCGGCCGACGTCTACCTGGAGGTGCAGCGCAGTGCGGCCTTCCAGGAGGTGCGCCGGCGGTACCGCAGGTTCGTGGTGCCGGGCGTGATCGTCTTCCTGGCCTGGTACGTGGGGTATGTCGTCACCGCCACGACCGCGCCCGGGCTGATGGCGCGACCGGTGGCGGGCGCCGTGAACGTGGGGATGCTCGCGGGGCTGGGACAGTTCCTGACCACGTTCGTGCTCGCCTGGGCCTATGCGCGGCATGCGCGGCTGCGCAGGGACCGGGCCGCGCTCGATCTGCGCTGGGACACCCAGGAGCTGACCCGCTCGGTGCGAGGGGGTGCCTCGTGACGGGGCATCACCAGACGCTGGCACTGCTGCTGTTCAGCGCGTTCGTCGCGGTCACGCTCGCGATCACCACATGGGTGAGCCGCGACAGGCATGGTTCGGCGGAGGAGTTCTACGCGGGCGGGCGGCTCTTCTCCCCGCTGGAGAATGGTTTTGCCATCGCCGGCGACTACATGTCCGCAGCGTCCTTCCTCGGCGTCACGGGGCTCATCGCGCTCTTCGGGTACGACGGGCTGCTGTATGTGGTCGGGTTCCTCGTGGCCTGGCTGCTGGTGCTGTTCCTGGTCGCCGAACTGGTGCGCAACTGCGGACGGTTCACGCTGGCCGACGTGGTCGCGGCGCGGATGAGTGAGCGGCCCGTACGGATCGCGACGGGAACCTCCTCGGTCACGGTGTCCGTTCTCTATCTGGTGGCGCAGATGGTGGGTGCGGGCAGCCTGGTCGCGCTGCTGCTGGGAGGGACGAGCCAGGCGGCGCGGGCCTGGACCGTCATCGGGGTCGGCGCTCTCATGGTGATCTATGTGTCGTTGGGAGGGATGCGGGCCACCACCTGGATCCAGATCGTGAAGGCGGTGCTGCTGCTGGCCGGTACGGTCGCGCTGACCGTGCTCGTCCTGCTGAGGTTCCACGGCGACCTCGACCGGCTGCTGCTGACGGCGGCCGAGCGCAGTGGACACGGCGACGCGTTCCTGGCGCCGGGACTGAAATACGGCGGGAGCTGGACCGCCCGCTTCGACTTCATCAGTCTGGGGCTGGCGCTGGTGCTCGGCACGGCGGGCCTGCCGCACATCCTGTCCCGCTTCTACACCGTGCCGACCGCCCGTGCGGCCCGGCGTTCGGTGCTCTGGTCGATCGGGCTCATCGGCGGTTTCTACCTGATGACGATCGTCCTCGGCTTCGGGGCGGCGGCACTCGTGGGTCCGGAGGCGGTACGGCGGTCGAACGCGGCCGGCAACACGGCCGTCCCGCTGCTCGCGCTCGACCTGGGAGGCGGCGCGGGGTCCACGGGTGGAACGGTTCTGTTCGCGATCGTCGCCGCCATCGCCTTCGCAACGATTCTCGCCGTGGTCGCCGGCATCACGCTGGCCTCCTCGGCGTCCGTGGCCCACGACCTGTACGCATCCCTGCGCCGCCGCCATGCCAAGCCACGCGGGGAGGTGGCCGTCGCGCGTATGGCCTCGGTCGGCATCGGCGTGGTGGCGATCGCCCTCGGGCTGCTGGCCCGCGACCTCAATGTGGCTTTCCTGGTGGGCCTCGCCTTTGCCGTCGCCGCGTCCGCGAACCTCCCGGTGCTGATGTACTCGCTGTTCTGGCGCGGCTTCACCACACGGGGAGCGGTGTGGGCCGTGTACGGGGGACTGATCCCCGCGCTCGGGCTTGTCGTGCTGTCTCCGGTGGTGTCGGGAAGCCCCGACTCCCTCTTCCCCGGCCTCGACTTCCAGTACTTCCCGCTCCAGAACCCCGGCCTGGTCTCGATCCCGCTGGGCTTTCTCGCCGGCTGGCTCGGCACGGTCACCTCGGCCGAGGTCCCGGACGAGGCCAAGCACGCCGAGACCGAGGTGCGGTCGCTGACCGGGGCGGGTGCGGTCTAGGCGGCGTGGGCGGCGCCGTCCTGATCGTCGTACGGCTACGGCGTCACCCAGGCGTACAGGTGCTCGGGGCGGCCTGTGTCGCCGTACTTGAGGGAGAGGCGCAGGCGGCCGGCCTGTTCTAGGTGGCGGAGGTAGCGCTGGGCGGTGGAGCGGCTCAGGCCCGTCTCCGCGGCGACCTCGTGGGCGGAGAGGGGGTGGTCGGCGTGGTGCAGGACGTGGCAGATGAGGTCGCTCGTCGGCTCCGAGTGGCCGCTGGGCAGGCCCGGTGAGGACGGCGCGGGAGTGGTGCGCAGGGCACCGAAGATGCGGTCCACCTGCTCCTGGCCCGCGATGCCGCGGCCGCCGACGCGGTCGACGGTGCGGCGCAGGGCGGCGTAGGAGTCGAGGCGGGTGCGCAGGGCTGCGAAGGTGAACGGTTTCACCAGATAGTGCAGCGCGCCCAGGCGCATCGCGGCCTGCACGGTCGTCACATCGCTGGCCGCCGTGATCATGATGACGTCGGTGCCATGGCCCTGTTCCCGCATGCGGTGGACGAGTTCAAGACCGGTCTGGTCGGGCAGATAGTGGTCGAGCAGGACCAGGTCGACGCCCCCGCGCTGCACATTGGCCAGGGCCTGGGCAGCACTGTGCGCGCGGGCGGCCACCCGGAATCCGGGAACCTTTCCCACGTACTTGGCGTTGATCTCGGCGACGCGGAAATCATCGTCCACGACCAGGACGTCAATCATCGGGCCTCTTTCTGTCAAGGCCTGGCGAGCGTTAAGCCCATGTTTCGGCTCCGCAGTTGTAGCGCGAGCAAAACGAGCACAACAGGCTGTTGCAAGCAAAAGAACGGCATGCGCTCACAAGGCTGCTGCTGTGGCCCGAGCCACATCTACCGTCCCCGGCCATGAGCGCAGACACCAGCCCCGCCATCCAGTTGCGGGGCGCGAGCAAGATCTTCAGGACCCCGTCGGGGGGTCTGCACACCGCTGTCAGGGAGCTCGATCTCACGGTCGGGCGAGGTGAGTTCGTCGCCGTCGTCGGACCGACCGGCTGCGGCAAGTCGACCACGTTGACCCTGGTCAGCGGGCTGGAAGAGCCCACCGAGGGTGAGGTCCTGGTCGCCGGGGAGCCGGTGCACGGCGTCGGTGACAAGGTCGGTTTCGTCTTCCAGCAGGACGCCACCTTCCCCTGGCGCACCGTCCTGTCCAACGTCATGGCCGGGCCGCGCTTCCGCGGCGTGCCCAAGGCGGAGGCCAAGGAGAAGGCACGCGAATGGCTGGCCCGGGTCGGGCTCGCGGCCTTCGAGGACCGTTACCCGCACCAGCTCTCCGGCGGCCAGCGCAAGCGTGTCGCGCTCGCCGCGACCTTCGTCAACGACCCCGAGATCCTGCTGATGGACGAGCCGTTCTCGGCGCTCGACGTGCAGACCCGGGCCCTGATGTCGGACGAGCTGCTCGAGCTGTGGGAGGGCACCGGCGCTTCCGTCGTCTTCGTGACCCACGACCTCGAGGAGTCCATCGCACTGGCCGACAAGGTCGTGGTGATGACGGCCGGCCCGGCCACCGTCAAGCAGGTCTTCGACATCGACCTGCCGCGCCCGCGCAAGGTCGAGTCGGTGCGCCTGGAACCGCGGTTCATCGAGATCTACCGCGAGATCTGGGAGTCCCTCGGCGAAGAGGTCCGCATCACCCGTGAGAGGGGTGCCGCGCATGTCGCCTGAGGTTCTCAGCACACCGGTCGTCGACACCGTCAAGGCACCGGACCGTTCGCAGTCACGCGCGCGGGCCGCCCGTAGACGCAAGATCGTCGTCACGGTGGTCCGGGTACTGCTGCTGATCGGCATCCTCGGCCTGTGGGAGGCGCTCTCCCGGGCCAAGGTCATCGATCCGTTCAACTTCTCGATGCCCTCGGAGATCTGGGACCAGATCTGGACCTGGATCACCCATGGCACCGCGCTCGGCCCGCTGGGCGAGCAGATCTGGTACACGCTCTACGAGGCACTGCTGGGCTGGGTGCTCGGTGTGGCCGCCGGTGTCGTGTTCGGTATCGCGCTCGGGCGGATCACCTTCCTCGCCGATGTCCTTGGTCCATACATCAAGGTTCTCAACTCCATGCCGAGGATCATCCTCGCGCCGATCTTCCTGATCTGGTTCGGCCTCGGACCGGCCTCCAAGGTCGCCTCTGCCGTGGTCCTCGTCTTCTTCCCGGTCTTCTTCAACGCCTTCCAGGGCGCCCGCGAGGTCGACCGCAATCTGGTCGCCAACGCCCGCATCCTGGGCGCCAGCGACCGCCGGGTGACCCTTCAGGTCGTCATCCCCTCGGCCACCTCGTGGATCTTCACCAGCCTCCACGTGAGCTTCGGCTTCGCGCTCATCGGCGCCATCGTGGGCGAGTACATCGGTGCCACCAAGGGCATCGGCCTGCTCGTCTCGCAGTCCCAGAACACCTTCAACGCGGCCGGTGTGTACGCCGCGATGGTCATCCTCGCCGTCGTCGCCCTGGCGGCCGAGGGGCTGCTCACCTTCGTCGAGCGCCGGGTCTTCCGCTGGAAGCCGGCGAACTCCTAGCGCCGGCCGCCCCGTCGGGCTCTGTCTCCTCCCCGCACCGCCCTCTCACAAGGACGTGAACCCTCATGCGCAAGTCCGCCAGATACACCACCCTGGCCGCCGCCGGCCTGCTCGCCCTCTCCTCCCTCACCGCCTGCGCCAACGACGCGGCCAGCACCTCCGCCGACGCCGGCAGCAAGGGTGACGGCAAGGGCACGAAGGTCAAGATCATGGTCGGTGGCCTGGACAAGGTCATCTACCTGCCCGCCATGCTCACCCAGCGGCTCGGCTACTTCGACGCCGAGGGCCTCGACGTGGAGATGCTGAGCGAGCCCGCAGGCGTCCAGGCCGAGACCGCGCTGGTCTCCGGGCAGGTCCAGGGGGCCGTCGGGTTCTACGACCACACGCTCGACCTGCAGACCAAGGGCAAGTCGGTCGAGTCCGTCGTGCAGTTCTCGCACGCGCCCGGCGAGGTGGAGATCGTCTCCACCAAGGCGGCGGGCGACATCACCTCGCCCAAGGACTTCAAGGGGAAGAAGCTCGGCGTCACCAGCCTCGGTTCGTCGACCGACTTCCTCACCAAGTACCTCGCCGTCAAGAACGGTGTGAAGGTCAGCGAGTTCACGCCGGTCGCCGTGGGTGCGGGACCGACGTTCATCGCCGCGCTCCAGAAGGGCGCCATCGACGGCGGCATGACGACCGACCCCACGGTCGCCAACATCCTGGACAAGAAAGCGGGCAACGTCCTGCTCGACATGCGGACGCCCGAGGGGTCCCAGAAGGCGCTGGGCGGCCCGTATCCGTCGTCAAGCCTGTACATGCAGACGGACTGGGTCAACAGTCACAAGGACACCGTCCAGAAGATGGTCAACGCATTCGTCAAGACGCTCAAGTGGATGTCCACCCACAGCGCCACCGAGATCGCCGCCAAGATGCCGGCCGACTACTCCCAGGGCAACAAGGCGCTCTACGCGCAGGCCATCAAGAGCACGCTGCCCATGTTCACCACGGACGGTGTGATGCCCGCCGACGGCCCCGCAACCGTTGAGAAGGTGCTCAAGGCGTTCAACCCCAACATCAAGAACGCCAAGGTGGATCTGAGCAAGACGTTCACCACCGAGTTCGTGGAGAAGGCCGCGGGCTGAATCCGTATGTAGAGGGGGCACGGTCCCTTCCCCCGCCCCCAACCGGCCGTGCCCTAGGCGCGGGTCGCCCACACGTAACGGTGTTCAGGGCGGCCCGCGTCGCCGTATTTCAGGGTGAGCCGGGCCCGTCCGGTGCGCTCCAGGAGCTTCAGATAGCGCTGCGCGGTCTGGCGGCTCACCCCGGTCCTGTCGGCGATCTCCTGGGCCGACAGCGGGCCCTCGGCGTTGATCAGGCACCGGCGCACCAGTTCGGCGGTGGTGGGGGAGTGTCCCTTGGGCAGCCCCGGCTCCGACGGGGCGGACAGGGCGCCGAAGATGCGGTCGACCTCGGCCTGTTCGGCCTCGCCGCCACCGTCGAGCGTGCGGCGCAGTTCCGCGTAGGCCTCCAGCTTGGCGCGCAGGCCCGCGAACGCGAACGGTTTGACCAGGTACTGCAGCGCGCCGTGCCGCATCGCGGCCTGCACCGTCGACACGTCCCGAGCCGCCGTCACCATGATCACATCGGTCTGGTGGCCACGTCGGCGCATCTCCTGGACGACCGTCAGACCGGTCTCGTCGGGCAGATAGTGGTCCATGAGGACGAGGTCCAGCCGGGGCAGCTCCTCGAGTTGCCGCAGTGCCTCGGCGGCGCTGTGCGCCTCACCGGCGACGTGGAAGCCCGGCACCTTCTCGACGTAGGCGGCGTTGACCTGCGCGACCCTGGTGTCGTCGTCCACGACCAGGACCTCGATCATCGCGACTCCTCCTTGACGGCTGTCTCCACGAACCCGCTCGGGGCCGACTCAGGCGTGTGCTCGGCCAGCGCCTCGGGAAGTACGACGGTGAACTCGGCGCCGCCGCCCTCCGCCTCCCGCACCGTCGCGCTGCCGCCGTGCCGTTCGGCGAGTCTGCGCACCATGGGGAGCCCGATGCCGCGCTTCCGGTGCGCGGGCGGCTCCTTGGTGGACCACCCCTCGGTGAAGATCAACTCATGCTGTTCCGCGGGGATTCCGGGTCCGGTGTCGCGCACTCTGAGGACGGCGGTACGTCCTTCCGTGCGCAGCTCGACCTCCACGCGCGCGTGCGGTGTCGCCGCCACCGCGTCGAGCGCGTTGTCGACCAGGTTCCCGACGATCGTGACGAGCCCCCTGGGGTCGATCAACCGGTCCGGCAGCCGCGTCCGGTCCGACACCCACAGGGCGACCCCGCGCTCGGCCGCGACGGTCGCCTTGCCCACCAGCAGCGCGGCGAGGAGCGGGTCCTGGATCTTCTCGGTGACCTGCTCGGCGGTGGCCCGGTGGTCGCCGACCACCTCGCCGACGAACTCCACGGCGTCGTCGTACATCTCCAGTTCGAGCAGCCCGAGGAGCGTGTGCATACGGTTGGCGTGCTCGTGGTCCTGGGCGCGCAGGGCGTCGATCAGCCCGCGCGTCGAGTCGAGTTCACGGCCCAGCTGCTCCAGCTCGGTGCGGTCGCGCAGGGTGGCCACCGCGCCGCCGTCGTCGGTGGGCATACGGTTGGCGACCAGGACGCGCTGGCCGCGCACCGTGAGCAGATCGGTGCCCGTCACCCGGCCGGTCAGGATGTCGGCCGTACGTCCCTCGCCGAGCGCCTCGTCGGGGGAACGGCCCACCGCCTCCCGGTCGATGCCCAGCAGACGGTGCGCCTCGTCGTTGAGCAGCCGGATCCGGCCCGTGCGGTCCAGGGCGACGACGCCCTCCCGGATGCCGTGCAGCATCGCCTCGCGCTCCGCGAGCAGCGCCGAGATGTCGGAGAAGGCCAGGTCGCGGGTCTGCCGCTGGACCCGGCGGGAGATCAGCCAGGCGGCCAGCGCGCCGACGGCCAGCGCCCCGCCGGCGTAGGCGAGCAGCCCCGGGATCGCGCTGATGAGTTCCGAGCGCACGCTGTCGTACTTGATCCCGACCGAGACCGCGCCGATGATCTCGCCGCGGGTGTCGCGAAGGGGCACCTTCCCGCGCGCCGAGCGGCCCAGCGTGCCGCTGTCGATCTCCCTGACCTGCTTGCCGGCCAGGGCCTCCTTGGGGCTGGTGGAGACGACCTGGCCGATCTGCTTCACGTTCGTGTGCGACCAGCGCACACCGCGCCGGTCCATCACCACGATGTACTCGGCGTGGGTCGCCACGCGGATCCGCTCCGCCTCCTTCTGGACGGGCCCGCCGGCGGTCGGCGCCGTGTGCTGGAGGTCCTCGGCGATCTGCGGTTGTTCCGCCGTGGTCTGCGCTATGGCCAGGGCGCGGTTCATCGCCTCGTTGTCCAGCTGCTTGCTGAGCGGCGCCAGGAACAAGCCGGTCGCCAGCACCGCCACCCCCGCGGCGATCGCCACCTGCATCAGCAGTACCTGTGAGAACACCCGTTTCGGCATACCGAGGCGCAGGCGGCGGGCGGGGGGAGTGGGGCTCATACCCATGACCGTACGTGGGCCCGCCGGACCTGCCGTAGGGGTGTGGCATGGATCTCTTGATCAATACTGAGCGGATCAGCTCGCGAGTGCCGTCGGCACCAGTTCGCGGACCTGGACGACCTCCATGTGGGCGGGAGAGCCCAGCACCGACGTCCCGCAGCTCTCCGGGCGGGGCGGTGCGGAGGCGCCCTGGGCCACGACGACGCGCCAGCGGCGGCCGTCGGAGTGGGCGACCGTCACCTCCCAGCGCGGAGCCGCACCGCGCGTCCCCACGACGGCCAGGGCCTCCGCCGCGTACTCGCGCGCGGCCGTGCGCACGGCCAGCTCGGCCGCCTGTCCGGGCCGCTCCCAGGCGGAGTTCCCGCGGCACCCCTCGACGACGATCCTCCCCTCCTGCACGGAGTGCAGGACCTGCTTCACGGCGTGGGCCCGGGCGCGGCCGTACGCGTAGCCGTACGGCAGCACGAGCAGAGTCGGCGAGAAGCGATGACCACCCAGATGAGTGACCTCCCAGACCCCCTCCACGCCCGAGGCGGCCAGTTCGGCGGCGAGCGGGCGGCCCAGCAGGGCGCAACAGCGGTCGCGCTTGCCGTTGGTGCAGACGAGGGCCAGCGGGTCGCCCGAGTGCGGCCGTCCGCCCAGCGTCGAGTCGAAGCTCCGGTGCTCGCCCCTGCCGAGGGCCGCGAAGTCCAGGTCGAGCAGGTCCTCGGGATCGCGGATCGTGGCGCTGTGCAGCCACACCCCGCCGGGCTCGGTGTGGGCCGCGTAGACCTGCCGTGCGGAGGGTGTGCCGAGATCGGCGTGGCGGCCCGGGCGGCGGATGAGCGCGACACGCACGCCCGTGCCCTTGGCGGCCGCCTCCAGGGCGCGGCCGAGCGCCGGGTCGAGGTGGCTCGACGTGAGCGCCTTGGCGCCCCAGGGGCCCGGCTGCTCCAGCAGCAGCCAGGTCCGCGCGGTGGCCGCGGTTCCCGCGAGGGGCTCGTCGAGCTCCTGGGAAGCGGTTGAGCACGTACTCACAGAGGTGAGCCTAACCTGACTTGGCCCAGGGTGACTTCCGGTCGGGCTTGTGTCCTACTCCGGCAGGGGTTGCGGCGGTTTCGGGCCTACGTAGTGTCCGCTCGGGCGCATCCGCAGGGGCCGTTCGCCGTACTCCTCCAGGGCATGGGCGATCCAGCCCGCCGTACGCGCGACGGCGAAGATGGTCTCGCCCGCCGTGGCCGGCATCCCGCCGGAGGCGGTGAGCACGGCCAGCGCCAGGTCGACATTGGCGTGCAGCGAGGTGTGGCGGGCCGTGGTGGCCACGATGTCGCGGGCCGCGGAGAGGGCGGGGGCGGCTCCCGGGATCTCCTCCAGGAGGCCGAACAGGACACGCGCGCGTGGGTCCTCGCCCGTGTAGAGGCGATGCCCCAGGCCGGGGATACGGCGGCCCGCCCGCAGCTCCTCCGCGATCACGGGGCCCGCGTCGCCCTCGTCGAGCACATCCATGATCAGCCGGTGCGCGAGGCTGCTGGCGGCGCCGTGAAGGGGGCCTTCGAGCACGCCGAGCCCCGCGGAGACGGCCGCGTAGGCGTGCGCGCGGGCCGAGGCGGCGACCCGCACCGCGAGCGTCGAGGCGGCGAGGTCGTGGTCGACGAGGAGGGCGAGGGCCGTGTCCAGGGCGCGCAACGAGGCCTCGTCGGCGTCCCGGCTGCTCAGCCGCGACCACAGACGGTAGGCGAGCGGGCCCTCGTCGCGGCGGTGGGTCCCCTGCTGGGGCAGGGCGGCGACCAGGGTGGGGATGAGGGTGCGCGCGGTGCCGAGGACGGCCTCCTCGGAGAGGTCGAAACGCAAGGGGTCCGCGGTCGCGGCGGCGATCGCCGCGACCCTCAACCGGTCGGTGGGGCTCGTGTGTTCGGGCAGGCCGTCGACCACGTGACGGGCCAGGGCGGCCCCGGCCTCCGGTGCGGTGAAGGTGATGCCGGGGCGCATGTGGCCGGTCCACAGCCACTCGGCGACCTCTTCGTAGGAGTGGCGGGTGGCCAGGGCCGTGGCGTCCACGCCCCGGAAGTAGTACCGGTCCTCCTCGATGAGCGTGATGCGGGTCCGCACGGACAGCTCGCCGCCGGGGCCCGCACTTCCGCTGCTCTCCCGTCTGTTGCGCCGGGCGAGCGCCTCCACCTCCCTGGCGTCGAAGGTGCTGCCGCGGCCACCGGGGACGCGCCGGCTGCCGAGCTGGCCCCTGCTCACGTACGCGTACACGGTCTCGGGCTTCACGCCCAGCAGTTCGGCGGCTTCCTTCGTGGTCAGCCGCTGTTCGGCGGGACCTGGGGAGGGCTCTTGATCGCGCATGAGGTCACCGTATCGGCATAGCGATGCATGGACTCTTGATATTGATTCAATCAATATTGACAGAGATTAAGTCAAGTATGGACAGTCGAATCAAGTCCAGGGAGGAAATCATGTCCGTCAACAGGTCATCCGCCGTCACCGTCGACGTACCGCGAGGTCTCGCCGGTGTCGTCGTCACCGACACCGAGATCGGGGACGTCCGGGGGCTCGAGGGCTTCTACCACTACCGCCAGTACTCGGCCGTCGAACTCGCACAGACCCGCGGTTTCGAGGACGTCTGGCATCTCATGGTGAACGGCGCGCTGCCGGACGCCCGGCAGCGCGCCGCCTTCGCCGCCGAGACGGCGGCCCCGCGGCGGCTGCCCGACGAGGTGCGGGCGGCGCTGCCCGCCATCGCGGCGGCGAGCGAGGGATCCGGCCCGCTGGCCGGTATGCGCAGCGCGCTGTCGCTGCTCGGGGCGGCGAAGGGATTCCGGCCGGTCTACGACAGCACGGCGGACGAACGCCGGCGCGACACCGTCATCGCCGCGGCGGCCGTGCCGACACTGCTCACCGCGCTGTACCGGCTGGGGCGCGGGCTCGATCCGGTCGAGCCGCGCGACGACCTCTCCTACGCGGCCAACTACCTCTACATGCTGACGGGTTCGGAGCCCGCCCCGGAGCGGGTCCGGGCGATCGAGCAATACTTGATCTCAACCATTGATCACGGCTTCAATGCGTCAACCTTCACGGCGCGGGTGATCGCGTCGACCGGGGCGGACGTGGTGGCCTGCCTGGTCGGAGCCGTAGGGGCCCTCTCCGGCCCGCTCCACGGCGGTGCGCCCAGCCGGGCGCTGGACACCCTGAACGCCATCGGCACGCCCGACCGCATCGACGAGTGGATCCGTGAACGCGTCCTGGCCGGCGACCGCATCATGGGCTTCGGGCATGCCGTCTACCGCACGGAGGACCCCCGTTCCCGCATGCTGCGGGAGGTGGCCGAGAGCTTCGGTGGTCCGCGCGTGGAGTTCGCGGTGGAGGTCGAGCGGCAGGTGGAGGCGATCCTGGCCGAGTTGAAGCCGGGACGTGAACTCCACACCAACGTCGAGTTCTACGCGGGCGTCGTCATGGAACTCTGCGGGCTGCCCCGCGAGATGTTCACCCCGACCTTCGCCGCGGCGCGTGTGGTGGGCTGGAGCGCGAACCTGCTGGAACAGGCGGAGGACCCGAAGATCATCCGTCCGGTGGCGCGATATGTGGGGGCGGCGGCACCGGCGGCGATGCCGGGCGTGGGCTGACAGTGCGGTCCTCATGACCCGACCCGCTGAAATCGTTCAACCGGCGGGGATCCTCACGGCTCGTATCCTGTTCCGGCAGGGAAAGCTCGTACGTGCGCCGCGGCCGCGAGCCGGTGCGCGCGTCGGTGGGAGAGAGGTCGCGCGTTGAGCCAGCCGAGCCATGGTGTCCGGCAGATCCCGGTCGTCGTACTCGCCGGATTCCTGGGCTCCGGCAAGACCACCCTCCTCAACCACCTCCTCCACCACAGCGGCGGCAGCCGTATCGGCGCGGTCGTCAACGACTTCGGCGCCATCGAGATCGACGCCATGGCCGTCGCGGGCGCCCTCGGCGACTCCACCGTCTCCCTCGGGAACGGATGCCTGTGCTGCGCCGTCGACGCGAGCGAACTCGACCAGTATCTGGAGCGGCTGGCCCGGCCCTCCGCCCGTATCGACGTCATCGTCATCGAGGCCAGCGGACTCGCGGAGCCCCAGGAGCTCGTACGGATGCTGCTGGCCAGCGAGCAGCCGGAGGTCGTCTACGGCGGTCTCGTCGAGGTCGTCGACGCCGTCGAGTTCGACGAGACCCGCGCCAGGCATCCGGAGATCGACCGGCATCTCGCCCTCGCCGACCTGGTCGTCGTCAACAAGGCCGACCGGGCCGAGGACGGGGAGAGGGTTCTGCGGCTCGTGCGGTCCCTTGCCGGCCGCGCAGCCGTCGTACCCGCGGTGTACGGACGGGTCGACCCCGAGTTCCTCTTCGACTGCCGGCCCAGTGAGGAGCGCGTCGGACAGCTGTCCTTCGACGACCTGCACCACCACGGGGAGGACGCCGAGCACAGTCATTCCGGACATCTGCACTCGGCGTACGACAGCCTGTCCTTCACCTCGGAGACGGCCATGGACCCGCGTCGGCTGATGGGATTCCTCGACAGCAGGCCCGAGGGGCTGTACCGGATCAAGGGGTACGTCGACTTCGGCGCGTACGACGGGCGGAACCGCTACGCCGTCCATGCCGTCGGCCGCTTCCTGCGGTTCTACCCGGAGCCGTGGACGGCCGGTGAACCGCGGCTCACCCAGCTCGTCCTCATCGGCTCCGGCATCGACGCCCCGGCCCTCGGCAAGGAACTGCAGGCGTGTGCGAGCGACGCCCCGCAGACCGCCGACGAGCACGGCATGTGGGGCGTCCTGCGCTACGTACAGGAGCCGGACGAGGACGTAGTGGAGCCCTCGTAGCGCCGCCTAGACCGGTCCCGCCACCACCGCCACCGTCTTCGGCAGGGAGACGCCCGAGCCGTCGCGGCGCGGGTCGATCTCGGGAAGGTCGGCCGGGGTGCCGTTCTTCTGGGCCGCCTTGGCCGGGACCGCGCCCGCCCAGGCCAGGGACAGACAGTCCTCGCCCTTCAGGAAGCGCTGGCAGCGCACGCCGCCGGTGGCGCGGCCCTTGCGCGGGTACTGGTCGAACGGGGTCAGCTTGGCCGTCGTCTGGACCGAGTCGTCGAGGGTGCCGCGCGAGCCCGCGACCGTGAAGACGACCGCGTCCGCCGCCGGATCCACCGCGGTGAAGGAGATCACCTTCGCGCCCTCGGTGAGCTTGATGCCCGCCATGCCGCCCGCCGGCCGTCCCTGGGGGCGGACCTGCGAGGCCTGGTAGCGCAGCAGTTGGGCGTCGTCGGTGATGAAGACCAGATCCTCCTCGCCGGTGCGCAGTTCGATCGCGCCGACGATACGGTCACCCTCCTTGAGGGTGATGACCTCCAACTCCTCCTTGTTCGACGGGTAGTCGGGCACCACGCGCTTGACGACGCCCTGTTCGGTGCCGAGGGCGAGGCCGGGGGAGGACTCGTCGAGGGTGATCAGGCAGATCACCGTCTCGTCGTCCTCCAGGGAGAGGAACTCGGAGAGGGGCGCGCCGCCGGACAGGTTCGGCGCCGACGCCGTGTCCGGGAGCTGCGGGAGATCCACCACGTTGATCCGCAGCAGACGGCCCGAGGAGGTCACGGCGCCGATCTCGCCACGGGCCGTCGCCGGGACCGCGGAGACGATCACGTCGTGCTTCACGCGCCGGGCGCCCTCGTCCTCCGGGAAGGGCTCGCCGTTCGACGTACGGGCCAGCAGGCCCGTCGAGGACAGCAGCACCCGGCACGGGTCGTCAGCGACCTGCAGTGGCACGGTGGCCGCGGGGGCGCCCGCGGCCTCCAGCAGGACCGTACGCCGCTCGGTGCCGAACTTCTTGGCCACCGCGGCCAGTTCGGAGGAGACCAGCTTGCGCAGCTCCGCGTCCGAGTCGAGGATCCGGGTCAGCTCGGCGATCTCCGCGTTCAGCCGGTCCTTCTCGGACTCCAGCTCGATGCGGTCGTACTTGGTCAGGCGCCGCAGCGGGGTGTCGAGGATGTACTGGGTCTGGATCTCCGACAGGGAGAAGCGCTCCATCAGGCGCTCCTTGGCCTGCGCGCTGTTCTCGCTGGAGCGGATCAGCCGGATGACCTCGTCGATGTCGACGAGCGCCGTGAGCAGGCCTTCCACCAGGTGCAGTCGGTCCCGGCGCTTGGTGCGGCGGAACTCGCTGCGGCGGCGCACGACCTCGAAGCGGTGGTCGAGGTAGACCTCCAGGAGCTCCTTCAGGCCGAGCGTGAGCGGCTGGCCGTCCACCAGCGCGACGTTGTTGATGCCGAAGGACTCCTCCATCGGCGTCAGCTTGTAGAGCTGCTCCAGGACGGCCTCGGGCACGAAGCCGTTCTTGATCTCGATGACCAGGCGCAGGCCGTGCTGGCGGTCGGTGAGGTCCTTGACGTCCGCGATCCCCTGGATCTTCTTCGAGCCGACCAGGTCCTTGATCTTGGCGATCACCTTCTCCGGACCGACCGTGAAGGGCAGTTCGGTGACGACCAGGCCCTTGCGGCGCGCGGTGACCGTCTCGATCTCGACCGTGGCGCGGATCCTGAAGGTGCCGCGGCCCGTCTCGTACGCGTCCCGGACGCCGGCCAGACCCACGATGCGGCCGCCGGTCGGCAGGTCGGGGCCGGGGACGTGCTTCATCAGGGTGTCCAGATCCGCGTTCGGGTAGCGGATCAGGTGGCGGGCGGCCGCGATGACCTCGGAGAGGTTGTGCGGGGGCATGTTGGTCGCCATGCCGACCGCGATGCCCGAGGAGCCGTTGACCAGCAGGTTCGGGAAGGCGGCCGGGAGGGCGACCGGCTCCTGTTCCTGGCCGTCGTAGTTGGGCGCGAAGTCGACCGTGTCCTCGTCGATCGACTCCGTCATCAGACTGGTCGCCTGGGCCTGGCGGCACTCGGTGTACCGCATGGCGGCCGGCGGGTCGTCGTTGCCCAGCGAGCCGAAGTTGCCGTGGCCGTCGACCAGCGGCACTCGCATGGAGAAGGGCTGGGCCATGCGCACCAGGGCGTCGTAGATCGACGCGTCGCCGTGCGGGTGCAGCTTGCCCATGACCTCGCCGACCACGCGCGCGCACTTCACATAGCCGCGGTCGGGGCGCAGTCCCATCTCGTTCATCTGGTAGACGATGCGGCGGTGGACCGGCTTGAGGCCGTCGCGGGCGTCCGGGAGCGCGCGGGAGTAGATGACCGAGTACGCGTACTCGAGGAAGGAGCCCTGCATCTCGTCGACGACGTCGATGTCGAGGATCCGCTCCTCGAACGAGTCGTCGGGCGGCGGGGTCTTCGTGCTGCGGCGGGCCATCGCTGCCGGCTCCTCTTTCCTGGTCGCTCGCTGAAGCGTGAACGGGTTCTGACGCGACCATTGTGGACCGCGGCACTGACAACGTGGACGAGCACCTGGCGTCGGCCTCGGTTCCCGGCGTGGCGGAAGGCTACGCGATCCGCTGTGGGCGTACGTCCCGCGGGAACTTCGCCCAGGGTCCGCACGCTTGCATACAGTGGCAGGACCGGCAGGAAAACCGCGGTTTCCACCACCGCATCCGCGAGGCGAAGGGACGTACATGCCCATGGGTCACACGGCCACAGACCAGGCAGGCTCCGGAGGCCTGACAGCGATCGAGCACCGCCTGGCCAACGGGCTGCGCGTGGTGCTCTCCGAGGACCATCTGACCCCGGTCGCGGCGGTGTGCCTCTGGTACGACGTCGGCTCGCGCCACGAAGTCAAGGGCCGTACCGGCCTGGCTCACCTCTTCGAGCACCTGATGTTCCAGGGCTCGGGCCAGGTGAAGGGCAACGGCCACTTCGAACTGGTGCAGGGAGCCGGCGGCTCGCTCAACGGCACCACCAGCTTCGAGCGCACCAACTACTTCGAGACCATGCCCACCCACCAGCTGGAGCTCGCCCTCTGGCTGGAGGCCGACCGCATGGGCTCGCTGCTCGCCGCCCTGGACGACGAGTCCATGGAGAACCAGCGCGACGTCGTCAAGAACGAGCGCCGGCAGCGCTACGACAACGTGCCCTACGGCACGGCCTTCGAGAAGCTCACCGCCCTCGCCTACCCGGAGGGCCACCCCTACCACCACACTCCGATCGGCTCCATGGCCGACCTGGACGCGGCCACCCTGGAGGACGCGCGCGCGTTCTTCCGCACCTACTACGCCCCCAACAACGCCGTCCTGTCGGTCGTCGGCGACATCGACCCGGAGCAGACGCTCGCCTGGATCGAGAAGTACTTCGGCTCCATCGCCTCGCACGACGGCAAGCCCGCCCCGCGCGACGGCTCGCTGCCGGAGATCATCGGCGAGCAGTTGCGCGAGGTCGTCGAGGAGGAGGTCCCCGCGCGCGCGTTGATGGCCGCCTACCGGCTCCCGCACGACGGCACGCGCGAGGCGGACGCCGCCGACGTGGCGCTGACCGTCCTCGGCGGCGGCGAGTCCTCCCGCCTCTACAACCGCCTCGTGCGCCGCGACCGTACGGCCGTGGCCGCCGGCTTCGGCCTGCTGCGGCTGGCCGGAGCGCCCTCCCTGGGCTGGCTGGACGTGAAGACCTCCGGTGACGTCGAGGTGCCGGTCATCGAGACCGCCATCGACGAGGAGCTCGCCCGGTTCGCCGAGAAGGGCCCCACGGCCGAGGAAATGGAGCGCGCCCAGGCCCAGTTGGAGCGCGAGTGGCTGGACCGGCTGGGCACGGTCGCGGGTCGCGCCGACGAACTGTGCCGGTTCGCCGTCCTGTTCGGCGACCCGCAGCTCGCCCTGACCGCCGTCCAGCGGGTGCTGTCGGTGACCCCCGAGGAGGTCCGCGAGGTCGCCAAGGCCCGCCTGCGCCCCGACAACCGCGCGGTGCTCGTCTACGAGCCGATCGCCGCCGAGACCGCAGAGGACGCCGATCCCCCCGAGGACCCCGAGGCCGAGGCCACGGTCGAAGCCGGCGACAAGAACGAGGAGGCGGCCAAGTGACCGAGCTCGCCACGATGGAGTTCCACCCGCAGCCCCAGGCCGGCGAGGCCAGGCCCTGGGCCTTCCCGGCGCCCGAGCGCGGCGCGCTGGACAACGGCCTGACGGTGCTGCGCTGCCACCGCCCCGGCCAGCAGGTCGTCGCCGTCGAGGTGCTCCTCGACGCGCCCCTGGACGCCGAGTCGGCCGGCTTCGACGGTGTCGCCACGATCATGGCGCGCGCCTTCTCGGAGGGCACCGACAAGCACTCCGCCGAGGAGTTCGCCGCCGAACTGGAGCGCTGCGGCGCCACCCTGGACGCGCACGCCGACCACCCCGGCGTCCGTCTCAGCCTGGAGGTCCCCGCCTCCCGGCTCGCCAAGGCGCTCGGTCTGCTCGCCGACGCGCTCAGGGCGCCCGCGTTCGCCGACAGCGAGGTCGAGCGGCTGGTCCGCAACCGCCTGGACGAGATCCCGCACGAGCTGGCCAACCCCTCCCGCCGTGCCGCCAAGGAGCTCTCCCGCCAGCTGTTCCCGGCGACCTCGCGCATGTCGCGCCCGCGCCAGGGCACCGAGGAGACCGTCGAGAAGATCGACGCGGTGGCGGTACGAGGCTTCTACGACCGTCATGTCCGGCCGGCCACGGCCACCGTCGTGGTCGTCGGCGACCTCGCCGGCATCGACCTGGACGGGCTGCTGGGCGAGACCCTGGGTGCCTGGACCGGCTCCGGCGCCGACCCCCGCCCGGTGCCCGCGGTGACGGCCGACGACACCGGCCGCGTGATCATCGTGGACCGTCCGGGAGCCGTCCAGACGCAGCTCCTCATCGGCCGCGTCGGCGCCGACCGGCACGACCGGGTGTGGCCCGCCCAGGTGCTCGGCACGTACTGCCTGGGCGGCACCCTCACCTCGCGTCTGGACCGTGTGCTGCGCGAGGAGAAGGGCTACACGTACGGGGTGCGCGCCTTCGGGCAGGTCCTCAGGTCCGCCCCGGACGGCACCGGCGCGGCCATGCTCGCCATCAGCGGTTCCGTGGACACCCCGAACACCGGTCCCGCACTGGACGACCTCTGGAAGGTGCTCCGCACGCTCGCCGAGGGCGGTCTCACCGACGCCGAACGCGATGTCGCCGTACAGAACCTCGTCGGCGTTGCGCCGCTCAAGTACGAGACCGCGGCGGCCGTCGCGGGCACCCTGGCCGACCAGGTCGAGCAGTACCTGCCCGACGACTACCAGGCGACGCTGTACCAGCAGCTCGCCGCGACCGGCACCGTGGAGGCCACCGCGGCGGTCGTGAACGCGTTCCCGGTGGACCGGCTGGTGACCGTGCTGGTCGGCGACGCGGCCCAGATCAAGGAGCCCGTCGAGGCCCTCGGCATCGGTGAAGTCACCGTGGTGTCCGCCGAGTAGCGCCACGCGCGCGTGGGGCCCTGGTGACGCGCGCGTCACCAGGGCTCTCTTTTGTCCGAATTGGCGGGGAATCGAAGGAGAGTTGCCTGTCTGCCCTGTGGGATGCGCTACAAACACCGTGATCCGTTTGGGGATTGAAAGCGGCCCCGCTTAGCGTCGTCCGGGCTGTCCGTCAGGCACCGCGCCGCATCCGCGGCACCGGACAGCCATCGCCGAGTCCCCGTACGGCGCGAGCCAGGGGAGCCGGGGACCCACGCAGTCCCTGGGGTGAATCGGATGCCCGTGCGAGCCGCGAGGGGGTCCGTAGGAGACCTTCCTGCTCCGAACCCGTCAGCTAACCCGGTAGGCGAGAGGGAAGGAAAGGACCAGCCACCACATGGCGTTCATGTGCGCCACCGGGAAGCACCGTCGTCCCAGCCGCATCAAGCGCGGTACAGCCCAGGCCGCGAGCGTCGCGGCCCTCGCCACCACCGGTGTGATCGGCGGCCTCGCGGCTCCCGCGCTCGCCGCCGACAACTCCGTGGAGCAGACCGGTCTCACCCCCGTCATCACGATCGGCGACTCCATAGCCGACAAGATCGACGCCCAGGCCGCCGCGCAGAAGCAGGCCGCCGAGGAGACCGCGCGCAAGAAGGCCGCCGCCGAGGCCGCGCGCAAGAAGGCCGAGGCGAAGGCCAAGGCGGAGCGCGAGGCCAAGGAGCGGGCCGCCCGCGAGGCCGAGCGCAAGCGCCTCAACACCTTCGTCGCCCCGATCTCCGACTCGTACGTCTCCACGGGTTACAAGACCGGCGGCTCCCTGTGGTCCTCCGGCAGCCACACCGGCATCGACTTCCACGCGGCGAGCGGCACCGTCGTCCACGCCGTGGGCTCGGGCACGGTCGTGCAGACCGGGTGGGGCGGGGCCTACGGCAACCAGATCGTGATCAGGATGGCCGACGGCACGTACACCCAGTACGGCCATCTGTCGTCCATCGGGGTCTCGGCCGGCCAGAAGGTCACCCCGGGCCAGCAGATCGGCCTCTCCGGCTCGACCGGCAACACCACCGGACCGCATCTGCACTTCGAGGCCCGTACGACCGCCGAGTACGGCTCGGACATCGACCCGGTCGCCTACCTGCGCTCGCACGGCGTGAACGTCTGACGACGGACCGCGAGATCTTCCGAGGCCCCGGCTCCCCGAGCCGGGGTTTCGCCGTTTCTGTCGCCCTGCTGTCCAAAAAATATCCATGGATTCCGGTCCGCCGTCGGAAATTCCGGCTCATTGCAATAGAGTCCTTGGACACAACGTCAATCGACGACGTTTCACGGGGATTAAGGCGGAGGTTGGTCATGCGTATTCCGGCGCACTCGGTGTGCACGGCCATCCGTGACGACATCGTCGCGGGTGTCTACGAGCGCGGCAGCCGCCTCACCGAGGAACTCCTCGCCCGCCGCTACGGCGTCTCCCGCGTCCCCGTCCGTGAGGCCCTGCGCACCCTGGAGGCCGAGGGCTTCGTGGTGACCAGGCGGCACGCCGGCGCGTGCGTCGCGGAGCCGACCGAGCAGGAGGCCTCCGACCTGCTGGAGATGCGTATGCTCCTGGAGCCGCTCGGCGCCTCCCGGGCCGCCCAGCGGCGCACCGAGGCCCACCTCAAGGTCCTCCGAGGCCTCGTCAGGCTGGGCCAGGAGCGCGCCAGGAGGGGCAGCAGCGAGGATCTGCGCTCCCTGGGGGGCTGGTTCCACGAGACGCTCGCGCAGGCCTCCGGCAGCCCCGCGCTGACCTCGATGCTGACCCAGCTGCGCCACAAGATCGCCTGGATGTACGCCGTCGACGCGCCCGCCAACCCGGTCGAGTCCTGGGCGGAGCACGGCGCGATCGTCGACGCGGTGGCCCGCGGGGACGGCGACCGCGCGCGTGCCATCACCACGCTGCACACCGAGCGCTCGACCGCCGCCCACCGCCTGCGCTTCGGCGCCCCCGAACGGGTGAACGGTGTGAGGAACTCGCAACATCCCGTAAACATGTCGGGCCTGCGGCATTAACACGGGCGCCGTATACAAAGAGGAGACAATTCGCGGGGGATTACTTCTGCTGCCCGCGAAAGGGAAAAGCGAAGGGCCCGCCCGGTAATTCCGGACGAGCCCTTCAGTGCTGTGGGGCGGCGAGTGCCGTGAACCTCAATTCGCTTTTCAGACGGTCTCGGGAAGCTCCTCGAGCCCCTCCGCGACCAGCTTGGCGAGACGGTCGAGAGCGGCGTCCGCACCCTCGGCGTCCGAGGCGAGGACGATCTCCTCGCCACCCTGGGCGCCGAGGCCCAGGACGGCCAGCATGGAGGCCGCGTTGACGGGGTTGCCGTCGGCCTTGGCGATCGTCACGGGGATGCCTGCGGCCGTGGCGGCCCGGACGAAGATGGAAGCGGGGCGGGCGTGGAGGCCCTCGGCCCAGCCGACGTTGACGCGGCGCTCAGCCATGTGATGCTGCCCTTCGGTTCTCAGAGTTGTCTAGACCAGTTTCCCACACATGAGGCGTCTCCGGAGCGGTCCCTCATCCCGTCCGGGGTGGGTGGTCGGACCGCGGCCTCGGCCCGACGTCCGTCCTTCTTCAGTTCTCCACAGGCCGCCGATCCGGCTCTCCACAGCCCGCGGTGTTCTCCACAGACTGCCTCGCGCCGTTGTCGGACGCGAGCCGTACTCTGGGGCCCATGCAGACCTCGTCGGACCGGCACGAGTACCCCGCCCACTGGGAGGCCGACGTGGTGCTGCGCGACGGCGGCACCGCGCGCATCCGCCCCATCACCGTCGATGACGCGGACCGCCTGGTCAGCTTCTACGAGCAGGTCTCGGACGAGTCGAAGTACTACCGCTTCTTCGCGCCCTACCCGCGCCTGTCCGCGAAGGACGTCCACCGCTTCACGCACCACGACTTTGTGGACCGGGTGGGACTCGCGGCCACGGTGGGCGGCGAGTTCATCGCCACCGTACGCTATGACCGCATTGGTGCCGACGGCATGCCCGCGTCCGCGCCCGCCGACGAGGCCGAGGTCGCCTTCCTCGTCCAGGACGCCCACCAGGGCCGGGGCGTCGCCTCCGCGCTCCTCGAACACATCGCCGCCGTCGCCCGCGAGCGCGGCGTCAGCCGCTTCGCCGCCGAGGTGCTTCCCGCCAACAGCAAGATGATCAAGGTGTTCACGGACGCCGGCTACACCCAGAAGCGCAGCTTCGAGGACGGCGTCGTCCGCCTGGAGTTCGACCTCGAACCCACCGACCGCTCCCTCGCCGTGCAGCGCGCGCGTGAACAGCGCGCCGAGGCCCGTTCCGTACGGCGGCTGCTGGCCCCCGGCGCCGTCGCCGTCGTCGGCACCGGGCGCGCGCCCGGGGGCGTCGGCCGCAGCATCCTCGACAACATCAGGGACGCCGGATACGCCGGGCAGCTCCACGCCGTCAACAAGGCCTTCCCCGAGGACCTCAAGGAACTGGACGGCATCCCCGCCCACCGCTCGGTCCGGGACATCGACGGCCCCGTCGACCTGGCCGTCGTCGCCGTACCCGCCGAGCACGTCCCCGAGGTCGTCGCCGAGTGCGGCGAACACGGCGTGCAGGGGCTGGTCGTGGTCTCCGCCGGGTACGCCGAGAGCGGGCCCGAGGGGCGCGAGCGCCAGCGCGAACTCGTCCGACACGCGCGCACGTACGGCATGCGGATCATCGGGCCGAACGCCTTCGGCGTCATCAACACCTCCGCGGACGTGCGCCTCAACGCCTCCCTCGCCCCCGAGATGCCCCGCCCCGGCCGTATCGGCCTGTTCGCGCAGTCCGGTGCCATCGGCATCGCGCTGCTGTCCCGGCTGCACCGGCGCGGCGGCGGTGTCACCGGCGTCACCGGGGTGTCCACCTTCGTCTCGTCCGGCAACCGCGCGGACGTCTCCGGCAACGACGTCATCCAGTACTGGTACGACGACCCGGACACCGACGTCGTCCTGATGTACCTGGAGTCCATCGGCAACCCGCGCAAGTTCACCCGCCTCGCCCGGCGGACGGCGGCCGCCAAGCCGCTGGTCGTCGTCCAGGGCGCCGGTTCCGCGCCGCAGGGACACGCCGTCCGGGCGACGCGGCTCCCGCACGCCACGGTGTCCGCGCTGCTCCGGCAGGCCGGCGTGATCCGCGTGGACACGATCACCGAACTGGTCGACGCGGGGCTGCTGCTGGCCCGCCAGCCGCTGCCGGCCGGCCCGCGCGTGGCGATCGTGGGGAACTCCGAGTCCCTCGGGCTGCTGACCTACGACGCCTGTCTCGCCGAAGGCCTCAGACCGCAGCGCCCGCTGGACCTGACGACCGGCGCGACGGCGGCGGACTTCCACGCGGCGCTGCTGCGGGCGCTCGGCGACGACTCCTGCGACGCGGTGGTGGTGACCGCGATCCCGGCGATCGGCGAGACCTCGCCCCAGGACGCGGAGCTGGCGGATGCCCTGCGCTCCGCCGCGGAAGCGGCCCCCACGAAGCCGGTACTCGTCGTACACGTGGAACTCGGCGGCCTCGCGGCGGCCCTGTCGGCGGCGGCCAGCACGGCGCCCCAGGCGGACGGCACGGCGACCAGGACGGCGGGTGCCGCGCCCCGGGCGGGCGGCACGGCGACGACGACGGCCGGCCTCGTACCCCGGGCGGCCGGCTCCGTCACGGGAGCGGGGGGTGCCGCGCCCCGGGCCGACGGTACGGCTCCCGGGCCGGCCGGTGCCACGTCGGGTGACGGTATGAGTGGCGAGGGGGCGGGCGCCGGGGGAGGGGTCCGGCGGCTGCGGCCCTCGCAGCAGTTGCCGCCGCCGGCCGCGGCACCGGTCTCGGCGGGTGTGGCCGCGGCGCAGCCCCCGGCCCCCGAGGCCTGCTCGCGCCTGATCCCGGCCTATCCCGCCGCCGAGCGGGCCGCCCGTGCCCTCGCCGAAGCGGTGCACTACGCGCAGTGGCGGCGTGAGGCCGCCGATCCCGGCAGGGTCCCCGAGTACGAGGACATCGACGAGAAGGGCGCCGCCGAGCAGATCGACGGACTGCTCGCGCGCGGGCAGGGCCTCACCCTCGGCACGGACGAGACCTGCGAGCTGCTGGGCCGCTACGGGATAGCCGTACGCCGGGCCACCCCCGCCTTCACCCCGGACGACGCCGTCCGCGCCGCCGACGGCCTCGGCTACCCCGTCGCCCTCAAGGCCACCGCCCCGCACCTCAGGCACCGCGCCGACCTGGGCGGCGTACGCCTGGATCTCGCGGACGAGGAGCAACTGCGGCGTGCGTACGCCGAGTTGACGGAGCTGTTCGGCAAGCCGGAGGAGCTGCGGCCCGTGGTGCAGGGGATGGCACCACGCGGTGTGGACACGATCGTGCGGGCCGTCGTCGACCCCGCGGCCGGCGCCGTGGTCTCCTTCGGCCTGGCCGGACCCGCCTCCCAGCTGCTCGGCGACATGGCGCACCGCCTGGTCCCGGTCACCGACCGGGAGGCGACCTCGCTGGTCCGGTCGATCCGCACGGCCCCGCTCCTGTTCGGCTGGCGCGGCTCGACCCCGGTCGACACGCCTGCGCTGGAAGAACTGCTCCTGAGGGTGTCCCGACTGGTCGACGACCACCCCGAGGTCGTCGCGGTCACCCTGGAGCCGGTCGTCGTCTCCCCGCGCGGCCTGAGCGTTCTCGGCGCCTCCCTGCGCCTGGCCCCGCCGCCCGCCCGCGACGACCTCGGCCCGCGCACGCTCCCGGTGTACTGAACCACCCGTGAGCGGTGCCTCGCAGTCAGTGGGCCACCGTAGGATGGACGTCATGGCCAAGACCAGTACGACGACCCAGGGGCTGCGAGCGGCGATCGAGCGCAGTGGCTACTACCCGGCCCTCGTGGCCGAGGCGGTGGAGGCCGCCGTGGGCGGCGACTCCATCCGGTCGTACCTGGTCCACCAGGAGACGACGTTCGACCAGAACGAGGTGCGGCGGCATGTGACCGTGCTCGTCCTCACCGCCAACCGCTTCATCGTCAGCCACACCGACGAGCAGGCGGCCGACACCACCTCCCCGACGCCGTACGCCACGACGTCGACGGAGTCCGTGAAGCTCGGCCGGATCTCCTCGGTCGTGGTCAGCCGTGTGGTCGCCAACCCCGAGCAGTACACGGTGGGCACCCTGCCCCGCGAGGTCGTCCTCACCATCGGCTGGGGCGCCGTCTCCCGTATCGACCTGGAGCCCGCCGCCTGCGGCGACCCCAACTGCGAGGCGGACCACGGCTACACGGGCAACTCCACGGCCGACGACCTCAGCCTGCGCGTCAGCGAGGCCGGCGACGGGCCCGAGACGGTCCGCCAGGCCCTCGCCTTCGCCCAGTCGCTCTCCGAGGCGACCGCGGACATCACCCGCTGATGGTTCACGCCCCCTCCCCCTGGGACGCCCACCCCGAACCCCTCGCCGTCGACTCCGCGCCGCTGCCCGAATACGGCAGCGGCTCCCTCGCCGACCTCCTGCCGACCCTGGCCGCGGGCATGGGCGTACCCGGGATGGCGGCCGCGATCTCCGAGCTCGCCCCCGCCGACCGGAACTGCGTGTTCCTGATCGACGGCCTCGGCTGGGAGCAGCTCAGCGCCCATCCGGACGAGGCGCCGTTCATGACCTCGCTGCTGGCGAGCTCGCGCGGCGGCACCGGCCGCCCGCTGACCACCGGCTACCCGGCGACCACCGCGACCTCCCTCGCCTCCGTCGGCACCGGCCTGCCGCCCGGCGCGCACGGCCTGCCCGGCTACACCGCGCGCAACCCGGAGACCGGCGAGCTGATGAACCAGCTGCGCTGGCAGCCGTGGACGCCACCGAGCGCGTGGCAGCCGTATCCCACCGTCTTCCAGCTGGCCCACGACGCGGGTGTGCACGCCGCGCAGGTCTCGTCGCCCACCTTCGAGAACACCCCCCTGACCAAGGTCGCGCTCAGCGGCGGAACGTTCCAGGGACGGCTGTCCGGCGAGGAGCGCATGGACCTCGCCGCCGAGCAACTGGCCGCCGGCGACCGCTCCTTGGTCTACACGTACTACGCCGAGCTCGACGGCGCCGGCCACCGCTACGGCGTCGCCTCGGACACCTGGCGCGGCCAGCTCATGCACGTCGACCGGCTGGTCCAGCGCCTCGCCGGGCAACTCCCGCCGCGCACCGCGCTGTACGTCACCGCCGACCACGGAATGATCGACGTCCCCTTCGACGAACAGCACCGCATCGACTTCGACGAGGACTGGGAACTGCGCGCCGGAGTAGCCCTGTTGGGCGGCGAGGGCCGTGCCCGCCATGTCTACGCGGTGCCGGGCGCCGAGAACGACGTACTGACCTGCTGGCGCGAGGTGCTCGGCGAGCAGTTCTGGGTGGCCTCGCGGGACCAGGCGATCGCGGCGGGCTGGTTCGGCCCCCACATCGACGACCGTGTGTACGCGCGCATCGGGGACGTGGTGGCGGCCGCCCGCGACGACGTCCTGATCATCGCGTCCGAGCGGGAGCCGAAGGAGTCGGCGATGGTCGGCAACCACGGTTCGATGACCCCTGCCGAACAACTGATCCCCCTGCTCGAAGTACGCTCCTGAAGCCCGTCCTGTGTCCCGCTGCCCGAAAGGTGCTCGACTCCCCATGCCCGAGCTGGTGTTCTTCTCCGGAACGATGGACTGCGGGAAGTCGACGCTGGCTCTCCAGATCGAGCACAACCGCTCGGCGCGCGGCCTGGCGGGCATGATCTTCACACGGGACGACCGCGCGGGCGAGGGCAAGCTCTCCTCCCGCCTCGGCCTGGTCACGGACGCGGTGGAGGTCGAGGACGGCCAGGACCTCTACGCCTACCTCGTCGACCATCTCTCCCAGGGCGGCCGCGCGGACTACGTCATCGCCGACGAGGCACAGTTCCTGGTGCCCGAACAGATCGACCAGCTCGCACGTGTGGTCGACGACCTGGGGCTCGACGTCTACGCCTTCGGCATCACGACCGATTTCCGCTCCAAGCTCTTCCCCGGCTCGCAGCGCCTGGTCGAACTCGCCGACCGCGTGGAGGTCCTCCAGGTCGAGGCCCTGTGCTGGTGCGGCGCCCGCGCCACCCACAACGCCCGCACCGTGGGCGGCGAGATGGTCGTCGAGGGCGCGCAGGTGGTCGTCGGTGACGTCAACCAGGCGGAGGCCGTCGGCTACGAGGTCCTGTGCCGCCGGCACCACCGCCGCCGCATGACAGCGGCAACGGCCCGCGCGGCGGCGCTGTCGCCCGACGTACTGCCGGTGCACTCGCTCTGAGCCGGGCTCAGCGGGGGCCTTCGATCAGGGAGAAGCGTGCTCCCTCGGGGTCCGCGACCGTGGCGACCCTGCCGTGGGGGCTGTCCTTCGGGGAACTGAGGACATGGCCGCCCAGATCCACGAGGTGGGAGACGGACTCGGCCGCGTCGGCGACCTCGAAGTAGGTGATCCAGTGCGGGCCCCGGTCGCGGGGGAGGGCGTGTCCGACGCCTTGGATGCCGGCGACGGGCCGGCCGTCGACATGGAGGGTGACGTAGTCGAAGTCGGCGGAGACGACCGGCTCCTCCTCGTAACCGAACACGGTCTCGTAGAACTTGGCGACGCTCACCGACTCGTAGGTGAGGAGCTCGTTCCAGGCGGGGGTGCCGGGCACGCCCGTGATGCCCGTGCCGAGGTGGGCCGCGGCCTGCCAGATGCCGAAGACCGCGCCGGAGGGGTCGGAGCCGATCGCGAGACGGCCGGCCTCGGCGGCGTCCAGGGGACCCACACCGATCGTGCCACCGCACAGCCGAACGGTCTCCGCCGTCAGATCCACGTCGTCCGAGGCCAGATACGGCGTCCAGGCGATCGGCAGATGACGGTCCGGCGGGAGCTGGCCGATACCGGCCACCTCGTGACCGTCGAGCAGCGCCCGGACGTAGGGCCCCAGCTGCTGCGGCCCCGGCTGGAACTCCCAGCCGAACAGGGCGCCGTAGAAGTCCTGGGTCGCGGCCAAACCGTGCACCATCAGGCTCACCCAGCAGGGTGTCCCAGGTGTGTGCCGGGCGTTCGTGTCGCCGTTCGGGCCGGCCGACCCCCGTGCCTCGGTCATCGTCACTCTCCCTCGACCCCTCGCGGTGGCCGTGTCGCTTCCGCTCTCCGGTACCCGTGCCGATGCTCGCACCACCCGTGGCGGTGCGCGCTCCGGGCGCGCCGCGACCGGATGCCCGGGCCCGCAGAGTGCCCGGTGTGCCGTTCCGCGTCCGTTCGGTGCGATGGCCCACGGGTGTCGATCAGCTGTACAGCATGTGCTCGAGTCCGTACGCCTCGTGATCGAGCGTGTCCGGCCGAGCAGAGTAGCCGGACATGGACGATGCGGCCACCCCGTGCGCGAGGATGGTGGCCATGAACGCCATCATCTCCGCATCCCGACTCGCGAGCGACCTGGCGGGAACCAACCCGCCCGTGGTGCTCGACGTCCGCTGGCAGCTCAGCATGCCCAAGGCGGCCGGAGAGCCCGCCTTCGACGGCCGTGCCGAGTACGCGGCCGGGCACATCCCCTCTGCCGCCTACGTCGACCTGGACTCGGAACTGGCCGCCGCGCCCGGTGAGCACGGCCGGCACCCGCTGCCCGACCTCGCGGTCTTCGGCGCCGCGATGCGACGTGCGGGTGTCTCGGCCGGTACGCCGGTCGTCGTGTACGACGGCGGACAGGGCTGGGCGGCCGCCCGGGCGTGGTGGTTGCTGCGCTGGACGGGTCACCCGGACGTGCGGGTCCTCGACGGCGGGTTGCCGACCTGGGAGGGACGACTGGAGACGGCGGTGGCGACGCCGGACGAGGGTGATTTCCAGCCGGTCGCGGGGGAGTGGGGGCTGCTGGACGCCGACGCGGCCGCCGCGTTGGCCCGGGACGGAGTGCTGTTCGACGCGCGGGCGGGGGAGCGGTACCGGGGTGAGGTGGAGCCGATCGACCGGGTCGGCGGGCACATCCCGGGTGCAGTCTCCGCGCCCACGAACGAGAACGTGGGGGAGGACGGGCGGTTCCTGCCCGTGGAACAGCTCGCGGAGCGTTTCAAGTCCCTGGGCGCGGCGGACGGTTCGGAGGTCGGCGTGTACTGCGGCTCGGGAGTCTCCGCGGCGCACGAGGTACTGGCACTCGCGGTGGCGGGGATCCCGGCGGCGCTGTACGTGGGCTCCTGGTCGGAGTGGTCCTCGAACCCGACCCGACCGGTGGCCGTGGGCCCGACCCCCCAGTAGCCGCCGGCCCGCGGCCTCCCCGGCGGGTCTGCGTCCGCGAGAACTCGCCGGCTGGTGCACGCCGGAGTGCCTGGACAGCCGGCACTGGCTGCGGGGGCTGAGCGGCCGTCCCGCGTACGCGAGGGGGCTCGACTGCCGGCTGGCGGGCGGGGGTTCGACTGGCGCCGCCGGCGTGCGGGGGCGTGGTGGCCGGTGCGCGTGCGTGAGGGCTGGACGGCCGGTGCGCGTGGGAGGGGTTCGGCGGCCGGTACCGGTTGCGGGGGCTGAGCGGCCGTCCCGCGTGCGCGAGGGGTTGGACTGCTGGCCGGCGGGCGGGGGTTCGACTGGCGGCGCTGGCGTGCGAGGGCTGAGTGATCGGCACGCGTGCGTGTGGGGTGGACAGCCAGTGTGGCGGCCACGGGTTCGATGGCTGGTGCTGGCGTGTGCGAGGGGCCGGCCGGTACACGTGTGGGAGGGCTGGTGTGCGTGTGTGGGCTGGACAGCCGGTGTGTGTGCGGGGGTTCGGCCCGGGCGTGCGGGGGATTGGTGGCCGGTGCGCGTGCGTGAGGGTCCGGCGGGCGATGCGGTGGCCACGGGTTCGACTGGTCGTGCCGGCCGCGAGGGGATTGGCTGGGGGGAGTGAGGGTGAGGGGCCGTTGCCTGTCGGGTCGCCGGGCCCTCACCCTCGTACTCCTGTCTGCTACTCCTGCTTCTTGCGGCGGGTGCCGAAGACGATCTCGTCCCAGCTCGGGACCGCCGCGCGGCGGCCAGGGCGGACGCCGTCCGCCTCCGCCTGGCGGTCCGTCGCACCGACCAGGCGGTCACGGTGGCTGGTGACCGAGCGGGGCATGAGGACGTCCGCGTAGGCCGAACCCGCCGAGGCCGCGGGGGCCGGGGGCTCCTCCTCCACCGGTTCGGCGGCGGGGGGCTCCTCGGCGGCGGGGGCCTCGGAGGGGCGCTCCGGGACCACCAGGTCGCCGCGGAAGCTCGGTACCGCCTCCAACAGGCTGGTCAGCGAGTCCCGTTCGCTCGCCGTGCTCTCCTCCGCGGGCTCGGACGCCTGCGCCGGCAGGCTCGGCCGGTCGAGGGCGCGGTCCAGCGGACGGTCGCGCGGCAGCCGGGCGATACGCGGGACGAAGGGAAAGCTGGGCTCCGGCGCGGCGAGGTCGTCGGACTCGCCGATCAGCGAGCGAGCCTCCTCGTCGACGGCCTGGACGAGCCGCCGGGGCGGGTCGTAGGTCCAGCTCGCCGAGTGCGGTTCGCCCGCGACCCGGTAGACCAGCAGAACCTCCCAGGTGCCGTCGTCGCGGCGCCAGGAGTCCCACTGGACGGTGTCCTTCTCGGCGCCGCGCAGCAGCAACCGCTCCTGGACGGCCTCGCCGAGCTGCGGCCCGGCGTTCTCACCGGGCCTGCGGACCGGGGTCTTGCGCGCCCGCTCGGCCATGAACGCACGCTCCGCGAGCACGGGGCCCTCGAAGCGGCGTACGCGGTCGACGGGGATTCCTGCGAGCTGCGCGACTTCTTCCGCCGTGGCACCGGCGCGTATACGCGCCTGGATGTCACGGGGACGGAGATGGCTTTCGACCTCGATCTCGATCTGGCCGAGGCGGGGCCGGTCACCGCGGACGGCGGCACGCAGCCGCTCGTCGATCGGAAGGGTGTACTCCGTTGAGTCGGCAGCCTTGAGCACCAGCCGTGTGCCGTCATTCGAGACGGCCACGACACGCAGTTCGGGCATGGGGACCTCCCGGGTGGTGCCTGCCGACGTCACGTGCGTCGCTGCTTCCGCTAGTCGAGTGTGGCCTGCCCGGGTGCAGCCTGCCACAACCTTGCCGAGTTGCCCGGCGTGTCGGGCACGAGCCCTGAGTCGCCGTTATGGCACGGTTACCTATTCGCAACGCTAAGTGACCAACTCCGTCACCCTGTGCAACTAGCCCCCTCCCGGCGGTCCTTGAAGCCGAGGACGCCCTGGCGGGAGACCTGACCCAGGGCTCGCAACAGTACTCCATTTGGACCACGTGCGTGGATTGGCGCGCCCCCCAACTTCTGACAAGAAGCCGGGTGTGACCGCCTGTTGAGCGGTTTTTGGGATCTTGGACGTGGCATAGTTCACGGAATCGCCGTAAACGGAACCAATCGCCGGGTGCGCTACGCCCCCAACACCCGCCGCAGATAGTCGTTCTGGAAACGCCGGTCCGGGTCGAGGCGGTCCCGCAGGGCGGTGAACTCGTCGAAGCGGGGGTAGACGGACGCGAAGTACTCGGCGTCGCGGGTGTGCACCTTGCCCCAGTGCGGCCGGCCCTCGTGCGCGGTGAGGATGCGCTCGGCGGCGGTGAAGTACGCCTGGTAGGGCGTGCCCTTGAACATGTGGACGGCGACATACGCGCTGTCGCGGCCCGAGGCGGTGGACAGGGTGATGTCGTCGGCCGGGGCGGTGCGCACCTCGACGGGGAAGCTGACCCTGAGGCCGGAGCGGTCCACCATCGTCTTCAGCTCCCGCAGCGTCTCTTTCAGCGCCTCGCGCGGGACGGCGTACTCCATCTCCACGAAGCGCACCCGGCGCGGCGAGGTGTAGACCTTGTAGGGGATGTCGGTGTAGCTGCGCGCGGACAGGGCCTTGCTGGAGATCCGGGCGATCGTCGGGACCGTGCCCGGCACCGCCCGGCCGACCCACTGGGCCACCTGAAAGACGCCGTTGGAGAGGAACTCGTCCTCGAACCAGCCGGCGACCGGGCTCACCGGCTTCTCCGGGCCCGCGCTGCGGTTGTTGCGCTTGGTGTTGGTGTTGCCGGTGTGCGGGAACCAGTAGAACTCGAAGTGCTCGTTCTCGGCCCAGAGTTCGTCGAACTCGGCGAGCACCCTGTCGAACGGCATCGGTTCCTCGCGGGCCGTCAGCAGGAAGACCGGCTCCACGGCGAAGGTGATCGCGGTGACGATTCCGAGGGCGCCCAGGCCGATCCGGGCGGCCGCGAACACCTCCGGGTTCTCCTTCTCGGAGCAGACGAGCACCGAGCCGTCGGCGGTCACCAGCTCCAGTCCCTTGATCTGGGCGGCGATCGAGGCCGAGTCGCGCCCCGTGCCGTGCGTACCGGTGCTGGTGGCGCCGGAGACGGTCTGCTCCATGATGTCGCCCATGTTGGTGAGCGACAGACCCTCGCGCGCCAGGGCCATGTTGAGCCTCTTGAGCGGGGTGCCTGCCTCCACCATGACGGTCATGGCGTCGCGATCTATCTTGCGGATGCCGGTCAACAGTTGAGGGCGGATCAACACTCCGTCCGTGGCCGCGATCGACGTGAAGGAATGGCCCGTACCGACCGCCTTCACGGTCAGCCCGTCCTCCCCGGCCTTCCGCACGGCCGCGGCCAGCTCCTCCACGGAGGCCGGAGTGACCTCCCGCGCGGGACGGGCCGTGACATTGCCGCCCCAGTTACGCCACGTGCCGTTCTTCGCGCTCGCTGTGCTGCTCAACGGTGCCTCCCCGTCGCGGAGCCGGCCTGCTGAGCCGGCGATACCCCAGGAAACCGACCGCGACCGCGACGGCTCCGGACACCGCCGGAACCCCGTACCCGGCACGTGCGCCGGCCGCGTCGATGACCCAGCCGGCCACGGACGAGCCGAGCGCGACACCGACGGCGAGACCCGTGCTGATCCAGGTCATGCCCTCGGTCAACTGCGCGCGTGGTACGTGCTCTTCGATCAGGGACATCGTCGTGATCATCGTGGGAGCGATGGACAGGCCCGAGACGAAGAGCGCCACGGCCAGAAACGGCAAGTTTCCGACCAGTAGGAGGGGGATCATACTCACGGCCATCGCGCATATGCCCAGCAGCCAGCGACGTTGTGGTGTCCCTGTGAACCGCAGCAGCCCGAACACGATTCCCGCCGCGCAGGACCCGGCCGCGTACAGGGCGAGCACGACACTCGCGGCGGCCTTGTGCCCCCGCTCGTCGGCGAAGGCCACGGTGACGACGTCCACCGCCCCGAAGATCGTCCCGGTCGCGACGAAGGTGGCCACCAGAACCTGCAGCCCACGCGCGCGCAGCGCCGAGCCGCCGCCCTGCCTCTCGCGCGGGTGGGGCTTCGGCTCGGTGGCCCGCTGGGCGGTCAGCCAGAAGACGCCGACGGCGAGGAAGCAGGCGGCGAGCAGCGGCCCGGCCTCCGGGAACCAGGCGGTGGACAGCCCGATGGAGATGATCGGCCCGAAGATGAAGCAGACCTCGTCGACCACCGACTCGAACGAGTACGCGGTGTGCAGCTGCTCGGTCCCCCGGTACAGCGCCGCCCAGCGGGCCCGGATCATCGCCCCCAGGCTGGGCACCGCCCCGATCCCCGCGGCGCACACGAACAGCACCCAGTCCGGCCACCCGAGCCGTGCGGCGAGCAGCAGCCCGGCCGCCGAGGCGAGCGCGACCAGCGTCGCCGGCCGCAGCACCCGGCGCTGCCCGTGCTGATCCACCAGCCGGGATATCTGCGGTCCGATCGCCGCGGCGGCCAGCGCGATGGTGGCCGACAGCGCGCCCGCGAGCCCGTACCGCCCGCTGATCTGGGAGACCATCGTGACCACGCCGATGCCCATCATCGACAGCGGCATCCGGCCGAGGAAGCCCGCGGCGGAGAAACCCTTGGAGCCGGGTGCGGCGAACAGGGCGCGGTAGGGGCTGGGCACGGCGGGCTCCGATGAGGAAAGGGACAGCGGCTCGGTAAGGCGCGTATGCGGCCGATACAGCTTACGAGTTAGGTGACCCTGACGCACCTGTCCGGACGGCCTCGCACCGGTTCGGCCGCCGCGGGAACCCGGCCCGTCACCCCACCGTTTCCCGGCTGTCAGTACCGGATGACAGGATCGACCCATGCGAGACGTGCTCGACGCCACCCCCTACGACGCCCTGCTCCTGCTCTCCTTCGGCGGCCCCGAGGGCCCCGACGACGTGATCCCCTTCCTGGAGAACGTCACGCGCGGGCGCGGAATCCCCAAGGAACGCCTCAAGGAAGTCGGCGAACACTACTTCCTGTTCGGCGGGGTCAGCCCCATCAACGACCAGAACCGCGCCCTGCTGGACGCCCTCCGCAAGGACTTCGCGGACCACGGCCTTGACCTGCCCGTCTACTGGGGCAACCGCAACTGGGCGCCGTACCTGACGGACACCCTGCGCGAGATGGTCGCCGACGGCCGGCGCCGCATCCTGGTGCTGGCCACCAGTGCCTACGCCTCGTACTCGGGCTGCCGCCAGTACCGCGAGAACCTGGCGGAGTCGCTGGCCGCCCTGGAGGCGGAGGGCCTCGACCTCCCGAAGGTCGACAAACTGCGCCACTACTTCAACCACGAGGGCTTCCTGGAGCCGATGACCGAGGGCGTCCTCCAGTCCCTCGCCGACCTCCCCGAGGACGTCCGGGACGGCGCCCACCTCGCCTTCTCCACGCACTCCATCCCCACCGCGTCCGCGGACACCTCCGGACCGGTCGAGGACCACGGGGACGGCGGCGCGTACGTCGAGCAGCACCTGGAGGTGGCGGGGCTGATCGCCGAGGCGGTCCGCGACCGCACCGGTGTCGACCACCCCTGGAGGCTCGTCTACCAGTCCCGCTCGGGCGCCCCGCACATCCCCTGGCTGGAACCGGACATCTGCGATCACCTGGAGACCCTCCAGGAGGCCGGCGCCCCGGCGGTGGTCATCGCCCCCATCGGCTTCGTCTCCGACCACATGGAGGTCCTCTACGACCTCGACACGGAGGCCAGGGCCAAGGCCGAGGAACTGGGTCTCCCCATGCGCCGCTCGGCCACGGTGGGCGCCGACCCGCGCTTCGCGGCCGCGATCCGCGACCTGGTGCTGGAGCGGGCGGGCACCGAGCGCGGCGAGGACGTCACCCCCTGCGCCCTGGGCGCTCTCGGCGCCGGCCACAACCTCTGCCCGATCGGCTGCTGCCCGACCCGCGCCCCCAAGCCGGCCGCCGCGGGCGCCGACAGCCCCTACGCATGAGGAGCCAGGTGACCGACCCCCTCCACCAGGAGCTGCTGGAGCTGGCCCGGGAGGCCGCCCGCCGGGCCGGCGACCTCCTGCGGGACGGCCGCCCCGCCGACCTCGCGGTGGCCGCCACCAAGTCGAGCCCCATCGACGTGGTGACCGAGATGGACATCGCGGCCGAGAAGCTGATCACGGACCTGATCTCCGCCCGGCGCCCGGACGACGGCTTCCTCGGCGAGGAGGGCGCCTCCAGCGAGGGCACCAGCGGTGTCCGCTGGGTGATCGACCCCCTCGACGGCACCGTCAACTACCTGTACGGACTACCCACTTGGTCGGTGTCCATCGCGGCGGAGCAGGACGGCGAGACGGTCGTCGGGGTCGTGGCGGTCCCGATGCGCGGCGAGACGTACCACGCGGTCCGCGGCGAGGGCGCCCGGGCCACGGGCGCGTGGGAGGGCGAGCGCGCGCTGGCCTGCCGCCCCGCGCCTCCGCTGGAGCAGGCCCTGGTCTCCACCGGGTTCAACTACGTCACCGAGGTCCGCACCCACCAGGCCGAGGTCGCCCGGCGGCTGATCCCGCTGCTCCGCGACATCCGGCGCGGCGGCTCCGCGGCGGTCGATCTCTGCGACCTCGCGGCCGGCCGCCTGGACGGCTACTACGAGCGCGGTCTGAACGCCTGGGACTACGGCGCGGGCGACCTCATCGCCCGTGAGGCGGGCGCCCTGACCGGCGGACGCCCCGGAGAGCGCCCGTCACGCGGTCTGACGGTCGCGGGGACCCCAGGCGTCTTCGAGCCCCTCCAGGGCCTCCTGGAGGTCGACAGCGGCGGTCTGCCCGGCTGGCTGACCACCAAGGCCGGCCACAACCGCAGCGACGACCCGCAGTTCATCACCAACTCCGGTACCGACATCACC
>NZ_JBEXCS010000070.1:0-52729 GCF_040605395.1 Streptomyces sp. NPDC005648
GAGTTCGGCGACCTCGCGGACTTCGTGGAGTTCGTGGACGCCGCCCACCAGCGCGGGATGCGCGTCATCATCGACTTCGTCATGAACCACACCAGTGACCAGCATCCGTGGTTCCAGGAGTCCCGGAAGAATCCCGACGGGCCCTACGGCGACTACTACATGTGGGCCGACGACGACAAACAGTACGCGGACGCCCGGATCATCTTCGTCGACACGGAGGTCTCCAACTGGACCTTCGACCCGGTGCGCAAGCAGTACTTCTTCCACCGGTTCTTCTCCCACCAGCCGGATCTCAACTACGAGAACCCGGCGGTGCAGGAGGAGATGATCTCCGCCCTCCGCTTCTGGCTGGACCTGGGCATCGACGGCTTCCGCCTCGACGCCGTGCCCTACCTCTACGCCGAGGAGGGCACCAACTGCGAAAACCTTCCGGCAACCCATGAGTTCCTCAAGCGGGTCCGCAAGGAGATCGACTTCCACTACCCGGACACGGTGATCCTCGCGGAGGCCAACCAGTGGCCGGAGGACGTGGTCGACTACTTCGGCGACTACCGGTCCGGCGGCGACGAGTGCCACATGGCCTTCCACTTCCCGGTCATGCCGCGCATCTTCATGGCCGTCCGCCGGGAGTCCCGCTACCCGGTCTCGGAGATCCTGGCGAAGACCCCGGCGATCCCCGCGGGCTGCCAGTGGGGGATCTTCCTCCGCAACCACGACGAGCTGACCCTCGAGATGGTGACGGACGAGGAACGCGACTACATGTACGCGGAGTACGCGAAGGACCCGCGGATGCGCGCCAACATCGGCATCCGCCGGCGCCTCGCCCCGCTCCTGGACAACGACCGCAACCAGATCGAGCTGTTCACGGCTCTCCTGCTGTCGCTGCCGGGCTCGCCGATCCTCTACTACGGCGACGAGATCGGCATGGGCGACAACATCTGGCTCGGCGACCGGGACGCCGTACGCACGCCGATGCAGTGGACACCGGATCGCAACGCAGGATTTTCGTCCAGTGACCCCGGCCGACTGTTCCTGCCGACCATCATGGACCCCGTCTACGGCTACCAGGTCACCAACGTCGAGGCGTCGATGTCGTCGCCCTCCTCGCTGCTGCACTGGACCCGCCGGATGATCGAGATCCGCAAGCAGAATCCCGCTTTCGGGCTCGGCTCCTACACGGAGCTCCAGTCCTCCAACCCGGCGGTGCTGGCCTTCCTGCGAGAGTACGAGGACGATCTCGTGCTGTGCGTGCACAACTTCTCGCGGTTCGCGCAGCCCACCGAGCTGGATCTGCGGATCTTCAACGGACGGCATCCGGTGGAGCTGTTCGGCGGGGTGCGCTTTCCGGCCATCGGTGAGCTGCCGTACTTGCTGACGCTGGCCGGCCACGGCTTCTACTGGTTCCGGCTGCGCAAGGACCCGGTGTAGCGCCTCGCACAACCCGGGGTGGGGCGGTTTCCCCTGTCCCACCCGGGGCACGCATACGTAACACCCCGACCCCCGCGGGGAAAGGAATGTGACATTATGGCGGAAACTGTCACAATTTCCGGTACGACCAGTCCTGGACTGCTGGCGTCGCTGGATCCTCTCCTGCGGGAATGGCTGCCACGGCAGCGCTGGTTCGCGGGCAAGGGGCGTCCGGTCACCGGGTTCACGCTGGTGGAGGGCACCGAGCTGCTGCCGGCCGACGGAAAGACGGGCCTGTACCACCTCCTCGTCCGCGCCCATCAGCCGATCGCGCTCGGCGCCGAGCCGCACCCCGGCGACTGCTACCAGCTGCTCATAGGCGTGCGCGAGGCGCTGCCGCCCCGGCTGGCGCCCGCGCTGATCGGACATGTGGAGCAGGGCCCGCTCGCCGGAAAGACGGTGTACGAGGCCCTGTACGACACCCGGCCCGCCGAGGTGCTCCTGGAGGCCCTGCGCACCGGGGCCCGGATCGGCGGCCTGCGCTTCGAGCGCGAGCCGGGACACAAGATCCGCTCGGGCCTGGTCCCCCGGATGGTGACCGCCGAGCAGTCGAACTCCTCCGTCGTCTACGGAGATACGTTCATCTTGAAGCTGTTGCGCCGGGTGGTGCCCGGCGTCAACCCCGACCTGGAGCTGCCGCTGGCCCTGGCTCGCGAGGGCTGCCCCCGGGTGCCGGCGCCGACGGCCTGGCTGCGGGCGGAGCTGGACGAGGAGCCGTACGTCCTGGGCGTGCTGCAGCCCTTTCTCCAGGGCACGACCGACGGCTGGGAGCTCGCGCTGCGCGAGCTGGCCAAGAGCGAGGACTTCGGCGCCGAGGCGCGGGCGCTCGGGCGGGCCACCGCCGAGGTGCACACCGCGCTGGCCCGCGCGCTGCCGACCGTCACCCTCGGCCACACCCAGATGCGGCGGCTGGCCGACGGCATGATCGAGCGCCTCGACCTGGCCGCGCAGGCGGTGCCCTCGCTGCGGCCGTACGCGCCCGCCCTGCGCACCGCGTTCAGCGCGCTCGCCGACCTGGCGGCCGAGGGCCGTACCTGGACCGCGCAGCGCATCCACGGGGATCTGCATCTCGGGCAGGTGCTGCGCTCGCCGGGGGGCGAGTGGTGGCTGATCGACTTCGAGGGCGAGCCGGCCAAGCCGCTGGCGGAACGGCGGATGCCGCAGCCGACGGTGCGGGACGTGGCGGGCATGCTGCGGTCCTTCGACTACGCGGCCCATTCCTCGGGGCCGCGTGCAGAGGGCTGGGCCGATGTGTGCCGGGCGGCCTACTGTTCCGGGTACGCGGAGGTCAGTGGCCGCGATCCGCGTACCGACCCGGTCCTGCTGCGCGCCTACGAAACGGACAAGGCGATCTACGAGGTCGTCTACGAGGCGCGTCACCGCCCCGACTGGCTCTCCGTGCCGATGACGGCGATAGAGCGCTACGCCACCACCGACCTGTTCTGACCCGACTTCCGACCCGACCTGACCCTCGCCGAGGAGGCGCCACCCGTGACCCCCCGCCCCACGCCCAGCGGTTCGGACCCGAAGAAGAAGGCCGAGGAAACGGCCAGGAAGGCCGCGAAGAGTGTGAAGAAGGCGGCGAGGAAGGCCACCCACCCCCCGACCCCCAAGCCGACGAGCGCCAAGGGTGCCCCCGGCGGCGAGACGACAGGCCCGGGGACACCGGAGAAGGACACGGCGGGCACGGGGACACCGAAGACCGCGCCCACGGACATCGCGGCCGGGGACGCACCGGTGGCGAAGAAGGCCACGGCCAAGAAGACCGCCGCCAAGAAGGCGGTGGCCAAGAAGGCGACCGCGAAGAAAGCCGTGACGGCGAAGGCCGCGGCCTCGAAGAAGGCCGTCGTCGAGAAAACCGCGCCCGCGAAGAAGGCGCCCGCTGAAAAGGCCCTGCCCGCGAAGAAGGCTGCCACCGGAAAGACCCCGTCCGCGACGAAGACCGCCGCCGAAGAGACCCCGCCCACGGACGCCTCGGCCAAGAAGGCAACGGCGACGAAGAAGGCCGCGGCCAAGAAGGCGACCGCGAAGAAGGCCGTGACGGCGAAGGCCGCGGCGCAGAAGGCGGTCACCGCGAAGAAGGTCCCGGCCAAGGCGGCGGCTTCGAAGGCGACCGCCTCGAAGGCGGCGGCTTCGACAACGCTTGCTTCCAAAGCCGCCGTCAAGAAGGTCACTGCCGAGAAGGCCGCCGGGCAGGCGGAGGTGGCTGGTGGGGATCGGGAGCGGCTGCTCGCCGGGACGCATCACGATCCGCACGGCGTGCTCGGCGCCCACCCCGTCCCCGGCGCCGGAGTGGCCTTCCGCGCCTTCCGGCCGTACGCCCTGTCGGTGACGGTCGTCGCCGGGGAGCTGCGGGCGGAGCTGCACGACGACGGGGACGGCTTCTTCTCCGGGCTGCTGCCGCTGGCCGAGGTCCCGCCGGCGTACCAGCTCGTCGTCGCCTACGAGGGTTCGGTCCGGGACACCGAGGACGCGTACCGCTTCCTGCCCACCCTGGGCGATCTGGACCTGCATCTGATCGGCGAGGGCCGGCACGAGCAGCTGTGGACGGTGCTCGGCGCGCACCCGATGACCCACCAGGGCGTCGACGGGACCCGGTTCGCGGTGTGGGCGCCGAACGCCCGCGGGGTGCATGTCGCCGGCACCTTCAACTTCTGGGACGGCACCGGTTATCCGATGCGCTCGCTGGGCTCCTCCGGGGTCTGGGAGCTGTTCGTGCCCGGGATAGGGGAGGGCGAGCTGTACAAGTTCGAGATCACCCGCGCCGACGGCTCGAAGACCCTGCGCGCCGACCCGCTGGCCCGCCGTACGGAGGCCCCGCCCAACACCTCCTCGATCATCACCGCCTCGCACCACGAGTGGCAGGACGAGGAGTGGCTGGCCCGCCGCGCGGAGCTGCCCGCGCACGAGGCGCCCTTCTCCGTCTACGAGGTCCATCTCCCGTCCTGGCGCCCGGGTCTGACGTACCGTCAACTCGCCGAGCAGCTCCCCGCGTACGTCCGGGACCTCGGCTTCACGCATGTGGAGCTGATGCCGATCTCCGAGCACCCCTTCGGCGGTTCCTGGGGCTACCAGGTCACCGGCTTCTACGCGCCGACGGCCCGCCTCGGCACCCCCGACGACTTCAAATACCTGGTCGACGCCCTGCACCGGGCCGGTATCGGTGTCCTGATGGACTGGGTGCCCGCGCACTTCCCGCGTGACGACTGGGCGTTGGCCGAGTTCGACGGGCGACCGCTGTACGAGCACGAGGACCCGCTCAGGTCCGCGCACCCCGACTGGGGCACGCTGGAGTTCGACTACGGCCGCCGCGAGGTGCGCAACTTCCTGGTGGCGAACGCCGTCTACTGGTGCGAGGAGTTCCACATCGACGGACTGCGGGTGGACGCCGTCGCCTCGATGCTCTACCTGGACTACTCGCGCGAGCCGGGGCAGTGGGTGCCGAACGAGCACGGCGGGCGGGAGAACCTGGACGCGGTGGCGTTCCTGCAGGAGATGAACGCGACCGTGTACCGGCGGGTCCCGGGTGTGGTGACCATCGCCGAGGAGTCCACGGCCTGGGACGGCGTCACCCGTGCCACCCACCACCGCGGGCCCGGCGGCTTCGGCGGCCTCGGCTTCGGCCTGAAGTGGAACATGGGCTGGATGCACGACTCGCTGGACTACATGAGCCATGAGCCGGTGCACCGCAAGTACCACCACAACGAGATGACCTTCTCGATGGTGTACGCGTACAGCGAGAACTACGTGCTGCCGATCTCGCACGACGAAGTGGTCCACGGCAAGGGCTCGCTGGTGGCGAAGATGCCCGGCGACTGGTGGCAGCAGCGCGCCAACCTGCGTGCCTACCTGGCCTTCATGTGGGCCCATCCCGGCAAGCAACTCCTGTTCATGGGGCAGGAGTTCGCCCAGGGCGCCGAGTGGTCGGAGGCGCACGGCCCGGACTGGTGGCTGCTCGATCCGGCGTACGGGGCGGAGGCCGACCACCGCGGGGTGCGGGACCTGGTCCGTGATCTCAACCTCGTCTACCGGCACACCCCGGCGCTGTGGCAACAGGACGTCGACCCGGCGGGCTTCGAGTGGATCGTGGGCGACGCGGCGGAGGACAACGTCTTCGCGTTCCTGCGCCTTGCCGCCGACGGCAGTCCGCTGCTGGCGGTCTCCAACCTCTCCCCCGTCGTCCGCCACGACTACCGCCTCGGCGTCCCGGACGACGTCCCGGCCTGGCACGAGACCCTCAACACGGACACCGCCAAGTACGGCGGCGGTGACGTCACCAACCCGGACGTGATCAAGCCGGAGCCGCAGGGCTGGCACGGCCGCCCGGCGAGCGTCCGGCTGAAGCTGCCACCGCTGGCGACGGTGTGGCTGCGACCCGCCTGACGCTCACGAGACGACCCGGAGCCGGCCGTCCGCCCGGCTCCGGAGTTCCTCGACGGCCGCGGCCGTAGTCTCTTCGGCCGGCAGGAAGACGATCAACTGCTGTGCGTCCTCGGGGAGTTCGAGCAGTTCGCGGACGAGGCTCAGTTCGTGTCCGGAGGGGTGGCGCAGCCGCAGGATCCCTCGCTGCGGGACCGTGTGCCGGTTGAGCCGACGGGTGAACTCGGGGCCGGCGACGGGCGCGAGTCCGGTCGTGAACCACTCGGCGTTCTCCACGGACGGTCCGAGCCACAGGTCGAACGCCCGCTCGTCCGCGACCTCGTCCCAGTCGGTGAAGAACGTACGGGCGCGCGGGTCGGTGAAGACGTAACGGGTGAGGTTCGGGTGGTCGGTGTCGAGCAGGCCGCTCCCGCTGGTGACCGCCGCGAAGGCGTCGGTGTGGGCGAGGACGTCACCCAGTCTGTTGGTGACGAGGGCTACCCCCGGCTCCAGCAGGCGGAGTGTCCGCCGGACGGACTCCCGTACCTCCCGGGCCGGCGCCGCGGGCCGGGTGTGGTTGACGCACTCGCCGCCGGTGATCTTCGCGAGGTAGCGCAGATGGCCGCGCTCCGCGGAGTCGAGGCTCAGGCCGTCCGCGAGGGCGTTGACCACGGCCACCGAGGGGTTGCGGTCCCGGCCCTGCTCGATGCGGGTCAGATACTCGACGCTGATCCCGGCCCGCGCCGCGAGGTCCGACCGCCGCAGCCCGGGTGACCGGCGTCGGCCCCGCTCCGGCAGGCCCAGCTCGGCCGGCTGGATGCTGTCCCGCCTGGCCCGGACGAAGTCCCCCAGTGGTGTCCCCATGCCGTCCAGCGTAGGGCGTCGGGCCGGACGCAGCCTGGCCCTGCGGGGGCCAGCCTGAGCCCGGTCTGGCTACCGCCGCGGCGCGCTCCGATCGTGGTGGGCATGGACATCAACAGCAAGCACAGGCTCGTCGTGGTCGTGGGAAGCGTGCGGGAGGGGCGGTTCGGCCCCGTCGTCGGCTCGTGGGTCGCCGAACAGGCCGAGGCGCACGGCGGCTTCGACGTGGAGGTCGTCGACCTGGCCGAGATCGACGTACCGCTGGCACTGCCCGCGGCCTCCCCGAAGTACGCCGGCGACGACTACCCCCGCCCGGCCGGGATGGCCGCCCTGACCTCGGCGCTGGAGAGCGCGGACGCGTTCGTCGTCGTCACCCCGGAGTACAACCACAGCTACCCTGCCTCCCTCAAGGCAGCCATCGACTGGCACTTCACCCAGTGGACCGCCAAGCCGGTCGCCTTCGTCAGCTACGGTGGCGCGGCGGGCGGGCGGCACGCGGTGCTGCACCTGGAGAACGTCCTCACCGAGCTGCACGCGGTGACCATCCGCGACGGCCTCGCCTTCCCGAACTACTTCACCACCTGGCAGGACGGCCGCCCGAACGACCCCGAGGCCGCCGGCTACGCCAAGACCCTGCTGGAGCAGCTCTCCTGGTGGGCAGGGGCCCTGCGCTCGGCCCGCGCGACCGTCCCCTACCCGGCCTGAGCGTCCGGAGGGCCGTCCGGAGGCTGCGCCAAGGGACGCCCACGGCCCGCCCTGGCCGGGCAGGGCTGTCCCAGGGCGTGTTGCGAAAGTCCCGCCTGCCGGGCGACGCCTGGCCCGACCTCCGGGCGGACGACGGGGCTTTCGCAACACGCCCTAGTGCCGCATCAGGCAACGTTCGCTCTGTTCACGACCTCGCGTAGGCGTTCGTCGGCGGCGTGCTTGTTCCGCCAGATGATGTAGCGGCGGATCATGCTGCCCTGCTCCTTGTGGCTGGCATGGTCGGTGCCGTCGAGCGCAAAGTAGCGCAGGGCCGTGAACTGGGCCTCGATGCGGTTGAGCCAGGAGCTGTTGGTCGGCGTGTAGGCGAACTCGACGTCATTGGCCGCCGCCCAGTCGCCGACCCGGGTGTCCTTCTTCGTGGTCAGATGCGGGGAGAAGTTGTCGAGCACGATCGCGATGCGGATCTCGGGCGGGTAGAGGCTGCGCAGGTAGCGGCAGAACTCCAAGAACCTCGTGCGGTGCTTTCTCGGCTTGATGTGGCCGTAGAGCTGGTCTTTGCCCAGGTCGTAGGCGGCGAACAGGTGGCGGACCCCGTGCGGGCGGGTGTAGGTCGCCCGGCGTCGGGGCCGGGGCTCTCGGCTGGGATCCTTGTGCTTCCCGCCGCGCTCGGCCCACTGCCGTCCGGGGTGGGGCTGGAGGTTGAGCGGGCCGAACTCGTCCAGGCACAAGACGACTTCGGGCTCGCCCTCCTCGGGTATGACCTCGCCGTCGGCGAGCGCGTAGAGGTGCTCGACGCGGGCCTTCTTGGCGGCGTAGTCCGGGTCACGTGAGGTCTTCCAGGTCTTTATGCGTTGAAACGAGACGCCCTCCTCGCGGAGCAGGACCCGCAGGCCCTCGTGGCTGATGTCGTCGACCACCCCCTCGGCGACCAGGAAGTCGGCCAGCTTGGCCAGACTCCAGGTCGAGAACGGCAGGCCATGCTCGGCCGGCTTCGACTTGGCGATCTTCTTGATCTCGCGGCGCTCGGGCAGCGTGAACTTCTTCGGCCTACCGCCCTTGTACTTCGGATAGAGCGAATCGAAGCCGTCGGTGTTGAAGTTGTGGATCACGTCCCGGACCCGGTCCGTGCTGGTGAACGTCACCTCGGCGATCTTCGCCACGGACATGCCCTGCGCGGACAGCAGCACCATCTGGGCCCGCCGCCAGGTCACCACCGACCCGCTGCCCCGGCGGACGATCCGCAGCAGGCGCTGCCCCTCGTCGTCATCGATCTCGCGGACGCGTACTCGTTCTGCCACCCGCACAGCCTGGCGACACCGCGCCGCCCGGACCAGCACCCGAACGGCGCGTCACATAACCAAGGGGCAAAGGTTCTCTGATGCGGCACTAGTCGGCTCGCTTGGCGCCGAACATCAACCTGCGCAGGGCCGAGAGCAGGCCCCGCGTCTGGGGGTCGGCGCCGCGGCCGGCCGCCGCGGCCGGGTCCGCGCGCGGTGCCGGCACCGGCGTACGGGGGTGGTTGCCGCTCAGTTCGTAGCGCACCGGGAGCAGTCGCAGCCCCCGCACCACGGGACCGGAGCGCCAGGGCAACTGGTCGGGCGGGAGGGTGAGTTCGGCCTTGGCGAAGTGGTCGAAGACGCGTCCCACCGCCGTCGTCACGATCATGCCGCCCAGCTCGCGCGCCGCGCTGGGGCAGCCGTGCGGTCCGGCGCCCCATCCCAGGTGCGCCCGGGTGCTGACCGTCGGCCCGACCATCGGCGAGGTCCCGATGGCGAGCAGGTCCTGGTGGGCGGCGGCCGCCGACGGCGAGACGATGTCTCCGGCCCGTACCCAGAAGTTGCCGAGCCGGGTGTCCCGGGCCGCGAACCGGAAGCACATGTTGGCGACCGGGGGGTTCACCAGCGCGGCCCGGTTGACCGTCTCGCCGAGCTGTCCGGCCGACAGGCTGCGCCGCACGGTGGCGTTGCCGCGCAGCACCTCGAGGAGGGTGTTGAGCACCATGTTGCCGGTGATGTCGTTCAGATAGACGGCGTTCATGAACAGCTCCCGGCCCAGCTGCTCGTCGCTCAGCCCCGGGTCGGTGAGCAGCATGTACGAGGTGAGGTCGTCGCCGGGGCGGGCCCTGCGATGGGCGGCCAGCCGGGTCATCGCCGCCAGCGCCCGGCCGGTGGCGGGCCCCGCGTCGGGTCCGCCGTCGAGCATCCGCCACAGATCCATGACCAGTTCGTCGCCGAGCTCCACCGGGCAGCCGAACAGCTTGGTCGTCACCATCAGCAGCAGCGGCCGGGTGTACTGCGCGCCCAGATCCGCGAACCCGGCCGACCCGGCCTCGGCGGCGAGTACGCCGACCAGTTCGTCCGCGTACCGCGCCACGGCGGCCCGCAGCTCCCAGCCCTGCGGGGTGCGCGGCTCCTGGAACGGGCTGAGCGCCGAGTGCAGGGTCCCGCGCGCCGCTCGGTGTTCCTCCTCGTCCATGAACATGGTCTGCCGGACCTCGTAGCCGGCGATCAGCGGCCAGTCGTGCGGCAGCCGCCCCTGGGCCCGTGCCCGCCAGTAGCGGATGTCCCGCCGCCACTGGTTCTCGTTCTTGAGGACGTCGAGCACCTCCCGGTAGTCGAGAACCAGCCACACGGGCACGCCCATCAGCCCTACCGGCGCCACCGGCCCGTAGGTGCGCCGCAGCCGGTCGTAGACCGCCCCGGGGTCGGCGTCGAACTCCGAGGTGAGCAACGGCTGGACCGGCAGCGTCTCGAGCCAGGGACTGCCGGCCGGCGCGCTCGTATACGGATGGGCTTCCATACCGCACACGCATACCGCACCGACCGTGCACGAGCAGTGACCGTGGCGTGAACTGTTACGGCTTGGTGATCCCAGTGACTCAGGGGGTGACCAGCGCCCTGGGCACCCGCCCGGTGTGCAGCACCCCCAGCCGCTGGGTGGCACGGGTCAGCGCCACGTACAGATCGCTCGTCCCGTACAGCCCCGGTTCCACCACCAGGACGGAGTCGAATTCCAGCCCCTTGGACTGCCGGGGGTCGAGGAGGACGACGCTCCGCGTCAGGTCGGGCTCGGCGCCCGCCGTCACCCCGTCGAGCTGTGCGGCGAGCCTGCGGTGCAGATGGCGCGGGGCGATGACCGCCAGCCGGCCCTCCTCGGGCGTCAGTTCCCAGACCGCCTTGGCGACCGCGCCGGGCAGGTCGTCGGTGGCGCGCACCCAGGGCCGTACCCCGGTGGACCGCACCGAGCTCGGCGGCTCGAAGTCCGGGTTCTCGGCGCGTACGACGGCTGCCGCCAGCTCCATGATCTCGGCGGGCGTGCGGTAGTTGACGCCCAGGCGGGTGTGGTCCCAGCGGTCCTCGACGTAGGGGGCGAGGATCTTCTGCCAGGAGCCGACACCGGCCGCCTCCGCGGTCTGCGCGGGGTCGCCGACGAGGGTCATCGAGCGGGTCGGGCTGCGCCGCATCAGCAGCCGCCAGGCCATCGGCGACAGCTCCTGCGCCTCGTCGACGATGATGTGCCCGAACGCCCAGGTGCGGTCGGCCGCGGCGCGTTCCGCGGCGCTGCGGTGGTCGTCCTCCTCCTGCCGCTCGGCGAACCGCTCGGCGTCGATGATGTCGTGCGCGGACAGGACCTCGGAGTCCTCCTCGTCCTTGTCCTCGAACTCGTAGGTCCGGGAGGCGTACGACACGTCCAGCACGCCCTGCGCGTAGGCGATCTGGGTCTCCCGCTCGCGGTCGGCGCGCGCCCGGGCCAACCGCTCGTCCACGCCGAGGAGTTCGGCGGCCTCGTCGAGGAGCGGCACGTCCGCCACGGTCCACTCCCTGGTGACGGGGCGGCGGATCGCGGCGGCGTCCTCGTCCGGGAGGTGGCCGACGGGGTCGGCGAGGAAGTCCGCGACCAGGCGCTGCGGGGTGATGCGGGGCCACAACTGGTCGATGGCGGCCCAGACCTCGGGGTTCTCGGCGATCTCGTCACGGATCTGGGTGACGTCGCTCGCGTCGAGCAGGCTGCTGCCGTCGTACGGGTCGGTGCCCACGCGCTCGGCGTACAGCTCGGTGAGCGTGTTGAGGATGTACCCCTCGAAGTGCTCACGGGCCACGTTGTGCGGCAGCCGGGCGGCCCGGGTGCGCTCACGGGCGACCCGCACCAGGTCGTCGTCGAGCATCAGGATCTCGCGGTCGTGCTCGATGGCGATCACCGGGTCGGGCAGCGACTGCCAGTCGCGTACGACCTCGGCGAGCACGTCCGCCATGTCGGCGCGGCCCTTGACGGCGGCCGCCTCCCGGCTGTCGGCGGCCGTGGCCCGGACGCCGGGGAACAGTTCCCCGACCGTCGCCAGCAGCACACCGGTCTCGCCCAGGGAGGGCAGCACCTCGCCGATGTAGCCGAGGAAGGCGGGGTTGGGGCCGACGATGAGCACGGCGCGCTTGGCGAGCAGTTCGCGGTGTTCGTAGAGGAGGTACGCGGCCCGGTGCAGGGCGACGGCCGTCTTGCCGGTCCCCGGGCCGCCCTCGACGACCAGCACACCTCGGTGCGGTGCGCGGATGATCTCGTCCTGCTCGGCCTGGATGGTCTGCACGATGTCGTTCATCCGGCCGGTGCGCGCCGAGTTCAGCGCGGCGAGCAGGACGGCGTCGCCGGTCGGGTCCTCGTGGCCGGTGCGCTCCTGGTCGCCGAGGTCGAGGATCTCGTCGTGCAGGGCGGTGACCGTACGGCCGCTGGTGGTGAGGTGGCGGCGCCGGCGCAGACCCATCGGGGTGTGGCCGGTGGCCAGGTAGAAGGGCCGGGCGACGTCCGCGCGCCAGTCGATCAGGATCGGGGTGCGCTCGGGGTCGTCGAGCCGCAGCCCGATCCGGCCGATGTGGTGCTTGTCGCCCGAGGTCAGGTCGATCCGGCCGAAGCAGAGCGAGCCGTCCACCGCGTTCAGCGCGGCGAGCAACCCGGACCGCTCGGCGACCAGGATGTCCCGCTCCAGCCGGGCCTGCATGGGCGTGTTGCCCTGGGCGAGCGCGTCCGTGACCCCGGCCTCGGTGGCGCCGCGCAGGACGTCCACACGGGCGTAGAGCCCGTCGATGAATTCTTGCTCACCACGAATTTCATCGCTGTTTGACAATTCCACTCCCGGCCAGATATACTGTGGTCACTGAACTTCTTTGCGACTCAATTTCCATGAAGTCGCGAACCATTGAATATACGCAGAAAAATCCCCCGAGCGCAATTGCTCGGGGGATTTTCTCTGTATTGCGCCGGGATTGCGCCGGGTCAGAGCACGTCCGCCAGCTCCTCCAGCAGCCGTCGCCTGGGCCGCGCCCCCACCATCGCCTTCACCGGCTCGCCGCCCCGGAACACCATGAAGGTCGGCATCGACAGCACCTTGTAGGCGTTCGTCGTCTCCGGGTTGGTGTCCACGTCCAGCTGGACGACCTTCAGCCGCTCTCCCTCCTCGGCCGCGAGGGCCGCGAGCACCGGGCCCATCTGCCGGCACGGCGGACACCAGTCGGCGGTGAATTCCACCAGCACCGGCAATTCCGAGCCGATCACCTGCGCCGCGAAGTCCGCGTCCGTCACCTCGGTCACACTCACAGTTCCCGCCCTCCCATTTCGCACAACGGTGGTTCGTCGGCCGACGCCAGCCGCACGGCGATCGTCGCCCGTACGGCCCGCAACTCGCCGATCAGCGCGTCGAGCTCGTCGAGCTTGCGCCGGTAGACCGCGAGCGAGGCCGGGCAGGTGTCGCCCTCCGGGTGCCCGGCGCGCAGACACTCCACGAACGGCCGGGTCTCCTCCAGGTCGAACCCGAAGTCCTGAAGGGTCCTGATCTGCCGCAGCAGCCTCAGATCGCTCTCGTCGTACGCCCGGTGCCCGAGCTCGTCGCGCCGCGCGGGCAGCAGCCCCCGCGACTCGTAGTACCGCAGCGTCCGCGTCGTGGTCCCGGCCCGTGCGGCCAGCTCGCCGATTCGCATACGTACGAACGTAGACGTTGACGCCTACGTCAGGGCAACAGCGGTCCCGGAAAGGACGCGGGCAGTTCGACGCCGATGCGGAGCCCGCCGCCGGTGCGCGGGGTGAGGGTGAGGGTGCCGTCGTGCGTCCGGGTGACGGTCTTGACGATGGCGAGGCCCAGGCCGACGCCCGCGTGGTCGCTGTGGACGCGCTCGGTGCCGCGCCGGAAGGGTTCGGTGAGGGTCGAGACCAGCTCCGGGGTGAGCCGCTCCCCGGTGTTCTCGACCGTGAGCACCGCCGTCCCGGAGCGGACGGCCGTGCTCACCCACACCGTGCCCTTCCCGGGCGTGTTGTGGACGATCGCGTTGTGCACCAGATTCATGGTGAGCTGCAGCAGCAGCGCCTGCGACCCGACCGTGAGGGCGATGTCCGTGCCGGTCTCGAGCGTGACACCGTGCTTCTCCGCGAGAGGGAGGAGTGTCTCGGTGGCCTCCTCCGCGAGGAGGGACAGGTCGACGGATTCCCGGGGCACGGGCATCCGGTCGGCGCGGCTGAGCAGGAGCAGCGCCTCGGTGAGGTCGATCGCCCGCGCGTTGACGGCGTGCAGACGGTCGATGAGTTCGCCGGTGTCGCGGTCCGGATCGGTGCGGGCCACGTCGAGCAGCGACTTCGAGATCGCCAGCGGGGTGCGCAACTCGTGCGAGGCGTTGGCCGCGAACCTCCGCTGTTCGTCGACATGGGCCTCGAGCCGTACGAGCATCGCGTCGAAGGCGTCGGCGAGTTCGCGGAACTCGTCCCGGCGGCCGGGCAGCCGGATCCGGTGCGACAGCGAGCCGCTCGTGGCCACGCGGGTGGCATGGGTGACGCGGGTCAGCGGGGCGAGCATCCGGCCGGCGAGGATCCACCCTCCGACGAGGCCGAACACCAGCAGGAACGCCAGCACCGCGGCCGCCCTCGGCGCGAAGACCTCCAGGAGGCCGGACCGGATGGGAAAGACACCGCCGTCGGCCTTGTCGTCGGGGGTGATGAGCGTCGCCCGGTCGGGGACGTAGCGCAGCAGGAACAGCCACACCGCCGCGAGCAGCAGGGCACCGGCGAGCATGAGGAACCCGGCGTAGCTCAGGGTGAGTTTGAGGCGGACGCTCATGCCCGGTGCCCTATCCACGGGCTCCTCCCCCGGGTCCGGCCGCCGGCCGCGCGTCGACGCGGTAGCCGACGCCCGGCACGGTGGCGATGATCCAGGGTTCCCCGAGCCGCTTGCGCAGCGCCGAGACCGTGATGCGTACGGCGTTGGTGAACGGGTCGGCGTTCTCGTCCCACGCGCGTTCCAGCAGGTCCTCCGCGCTGACGACTCCGCCCTCGGCGGCCAGGAGCACCTCCAGCACCGCGAACTGCTTCCTGGTCAGCGCGACATAGCGGCCGTCGCGGTAGACCTCGCGACGGAACGGATCGAGCCGCAGACCCGCGAGCTCCCGCACGGGCGGCCTGCTGTGGGCGCGTCTGCGGTCCAGGGCGCGGAGCCTGAGCGCGAGTTCCTGGAGCTCGAAGGGTTTCGTGAGGTAGTCGTCGGCGCCGAGTTCGAAGCCGGAGGCCTTGTCGTCGAGCCGGTCGGCCGCGGTGAGCATCAGGATCGGCATCCCGCTGCCGGAGGCGACGATGTGCGCGGCGATCTCGTCACCGGACGGTCCGGGGATGTCGCGGTCGAGGACGGCGATGTCGTAGGCGTTGACACCCAGCAGTTCCAGAGCGGTGTCGCCGTCACCCGCGATGTCGGCCGCGATCGCCGCCAGCCGCAGACCGTCGCGGATGGCCTCTGCCAGAAAGGGCTCGTCCTCGACAATCAGCACACGCATGCCATCGAGGCTACGAGCCGAGGCGTATCGCCGGCGTATCGAAAACCGCATACGTGCCGGCGACCCCCCGCCGCCTTGACTGGCGGCCATGAAGCGAATCCCACGACGGCTGATCGTCGTCGGCCCGGCGGCCGTCCTGGCGGTGATCACCGCGGCGCTCTGCTACGAGTTACCGAAGTCGTCGTCGTTCTCCGCCGCGTCACCGCTGAGCGTTCTGCGCCGTGGGGACCACGGCGGGCTCGGCGAGGCCGACGGTGCCGTCCCGGACGGTGCGACGGTCTTCGACGACTCGGTCCCCGGTGTGGCCAGGCTCGATCCGGGGCTTCTCAAAGCCCTGCGCGAGGCCGCGACGGCCGCCGCGGACGACGGGATCACCTTCTACGTCAACAGCGGCCGGCGCTCCGCGGCCTACCAGAACCGGTTGCTGCGCGAGGCGATCGCCAAGTACGGCTCCGCGGCCGAGGCCGCGCGCTGGGTGGCCACCGCGGCGACCTCCCCCCATGTGTCGGGGGACGCGGTCGACCTCGGGCACACCGACGCCACGAACTGGCTGTCCGGGCACGGTGCCGCGTACGGGCTGTGCCGGATCTACCGAAACGAACCATGGCACTACGAACTGCGCGCGCACGCGATCGACCACGGCTGCCCGCGCATGTACGCCGACCCCACCCAGGACCCGAGGATGCGGCAGTGACCGGCAGCGAGCGAGGACAACGGACGATGGCACGGACGGACACGGCAGCCACCACGGACCCGACGGACGGTGGTGAGAGCGGACAGGCCGGCCCCGGGGCCCGGTACGCGGGTCCGCGCCGGGCGGTCCGCGCGCTCCGCCGGCCGGAGCCCTGGAAACGCGGCCCGGTGCTCGCGGTATCGGCGCTGCTGCTCGGTGCGGTCATGCTGCTGCACGCGAGGATCCCGAACGGGACCGGGGGCATCGGCAGCCTGGTGGAGACCTTCCTGCCGTGGTTCGGCCTGTTCGTCCCCGTGCTGCTCGCCGGGGCGCTGTGGCGGCGCTCCGCGTCCGCGGTGGTGGCGCTGCTGCTGCCGGTCACCGTGTGGCTGGGCCTCTTCGGCGGGCTCCTCGGCGACAGGTCCCGTCCGGGCGGTGACCTCACCGTCGTCAGCCACAACGTCAGGGCCGGCAACCCCGACCCGGCCGGCACCGCCCGCGACCTGGCGGCCTCCGGGGCGGACCTGCTGGCGCTGGAGGAGATCAGCGAGCGGGCCCGGGGCACGTACGAGAAGGCTTTGGCGAAGGCGTACCCCTACCACACGGTCATGGGCACGGTCGGGCTGTGGAGCAGGCTGCCGCTGTCGGACGCCCGCCCGGTCGACATCGAGACGGACTTCGGGCCGCTGGCGGCCACCAAGCCGGCCGCCGCCAGGACGGCCGAGAACCGGGCCCTGCGCGCCACGGTGGCCACGGCCCACGGGCCTCTCGCCGTGTACGTGGCCCATCTGGGGTCGGTACGGGTGACGCCCAGGACGGGCTTCTGGACCGGCAGCCGGGACCGGAACGCGCAGGCGCTCGCCGAGGCGGTCGCCGCCGAGAAGAACGAGCGGCTGGTGCTGCTCGGCGACTTCAATGGCACCACCGACGACCGTGTCTTCGCCGGCCTCACCTCGCGGCTGCGTTCGGTCCAGGCCGCGGCCGGGGACGGCTTCGGCTTCACCTGGCCGGCGAGGTTCCCGGTGGCCAGGATCGACCAGATCCTGGTCCGGGGCGTGCAACCGCGCAGCTCGTGGGTGCTGCCGGCCACCGACAGCGACCATCTGCCGGTGGCGGCCAGGATCAGCTGGTGACGAGCACGGTCCGAAGCGGCGGCCCCATGCCGGACGGGTCCACCGACCCGTGGGCCCATGGCCCTAGACGCCCACCTTCGCGGCCTCCTGGACCTCGAGCAGGGAGGCGCTGTGGCGTTCCTCGTCGAAGGCCCTGCGTCCGCCGCGCAGGCCGAACAGGCGCTTGGCGAGGAGGATGTAGAGCACGGCGAGGATGTTGAGGACCAGGGTGGCGATCTTCAACCAGCTGATGTGCTCGGTGAGTTCGTAGACCTCCAGCGGGAGGAACGCGGCGGTGGCGACCACCGTCAGATACTCCGCCCAGCGCTTGGCGTACCAGAGGCCGACCGCCTCGACGAGCTCGATCAGCGCGTACGCGAGCAGCAGTACGGCGACCAGCAGCAGCGTGTTGTGCCGGTAACCGAAGGTCTTCTGAATGGTGCCGACGACCGGTGAGTGGTCGAGGTCGTAGTGGAAGTGCTTGAAGACGGGCCGGAACACGTCGAGGTACTCGTCGAAGAGCCGGCGCACCGAGTCCTGGCTGTTGCTGAACTTCCACACGGCCGCCGCGACCAGCACGATGAACACGCCCCGCACCAGCCGCTCGATCGCCAGGAAGCGCAGGATGAACAGGTCGCGCAGCACCTTGCCGCGCGGCACGAGCGGCGCGTCGGCGGCGGGCCCCGAGCCGTGCGGCTCACCGAGCACGAAGTCGCCGCAGCGCAGACAGCGCCAGACCTCGCCGAGCGCGGTGTCGGCGCGCAGCCGTACCCGCAGCCGGGGGTCGTCCGGCGCGTAGGTGACATGCCCCTTGCGTGAGCATGTCCGCCGGTCCCAGTCGATCTTCATCCCCCGTGCCTCCTCGTACATACGGCCGTGCCGCACCGGTGATCCGGCACGGCACGCTAGTGCATCGACGTAAGAGACGCTGTCCGAGGCTCGTCAGTTCGGCCCCGCGCGACCCCGTGCGCGGGGACGCGCCGAAGCCGAGCGGCCGGGTCCACGGGGGGAGAACCCGACCGCTCGGCGTCTGTGACCCGGGCGACTGATCGAAGGGGAGTGTTCAGTCGCCCGGTGGCTCTGCCGGAGCGCCGGCCGGTCAGGCCTTCGCCAGTTCCTTCTCGCCGCCCTGCTCGGGCACCTCGGCCTGGGGCCGGTCGTCCTCGTCGAGGAGGGTGGTCTCGTCGAAGGGGAGGTCGCCCGCGAGGACCTGCCGGACGCGCTCCTTGTCGATCTCCTTGGTCCAGGTGCCGACCAGGACCGTGGCGACGGCGTTGCCCGCGAAGTTGGTCAGGGCGCGGGCCTCGCTCATGAAGCGGTCGATGCCGACGATGAGGCCGACGCCGTCCACCAGGGCGGGCTTGTGGGACTGGAGGCCACCGGCCAGCGTGGCCAGACCGGCACCGCTGACGCCCGCCGCGCCCTTGGAGGCGAGGAGCAGGAAGAGCAGCAGCGGGATCTGCTCACCGATGGACATCGGCGTGCCGAGCGCGTCGGCGATGTAGAGGGACGCCATGGTCATGTAGATCATGGTGCCGTCGAGGTTGAAGGAGTAACCGGTCGGGACGGTGATGCCGACGACGGACTTGCCGACGCCCAGGTGCTCCATCTTCGCGATGAGCCGCGGCAGCGCGGACTCGGAGGAGGAGGTGGACAGGATCAGCAGGAACTCACGGGCCAGGTACTTGAAGAGGACGAAGATGTTCAGCCCCGCGACGGTCCGCAGCAGGATGCCGAGCACGACGAAGACGAACAGCACACAGGTGACGTAGAAGCCGAGCATCAGCACCGCGAGGCTCTTGAGCGCGTCGAGACCGGCGGAGCCGACCACCGCGGCGATGGCGCCGAAGGCACCGATCGGGGCGGCCCACATCACCATGCCGAGGATGCGGAAGACGAGCCGCTGAATGTGGTCGACACCGCGCAGGATCGGCTGCCCGGCCGAGCCCATGGCCTGCAGCGCGAAGCCGGCGAGCAGCGCGATGAGGAGGGTCTGCAGGATCTGGCCCTCGGTGAAGGCGGAGACGAAGGTCAGGGGGATGATCGACAGGACGAAGTCGACGGGCGGAAGCGCGTCGCTGGAGACCTGGTCGTGGCCGGAGGCCTTGATCGCGTTGGTGATGTGGAGTCCGTCGCCGGGGTGCAGGATGTTGCCGACGACAAGGCCGATGGTGAGCGCGACGAGCGACATCACCAGGAAGTAGCCGAGCGCGATACCGCCGACGGCACCGACCTTGGCGGCCTTCCGTACGGAGCCGATGCCGAGCACGATCGTGCAGAAGATGATCGGGGCGATCATCATCTTGATCAGGTTCACGAAGCCGGTACCGAGGGGCTTGAGCTCCACTCCGGCGTCCGGCCAGATGAGCCCCACGGCGATACCGAGCCCCACCGCGACGATCACGGCGATGTACAGGTAATGGGTGCGGTCCCGCTTGCGTGCGGGTGCGGCAGGTGCCACGGGGGTACTGGCGGCCACGGCTGCCCTCCTTGACGTCTTCGTCGGCATCACCGGCGTGCGGCTCACGTCCGGGGGATGGGAGATGGTTCTACGGGGATGGGAGTGCGGTTCCACGAGGAGGAGAGGCGGGCGGGGGAACCCTCGTCGGCCGGAACCGACTGCCCTGCTTCCGTTCGTTCCTCGTTGCGGTGACTATTCCGCGCCATGTGAGGGCGGTCACCCTTCCGTTCATTTAGTTCACACTCACCGTGCGAGGCAGACTGACGACATGCGCATTCCCGCCCCGAGACCCCGCAGCCTGGCCGGCCAGCTCTTCGCCATGCAGGCCGTGCTGATAGCGGTGCTCGTGGCCGGATACGCACTGTTCACCTACATCAGCGACCAGCACCAGGCCGAGGACGCGGCCGGACGGCAGGCGCTGGCGGTGGTCGGCTCGATCGCCGACGCCCCGTCCGTACGCGACGCGATCGGTACGCCGAACCCCACCGCGGAGCTCCAGCCGTACGCGCTGCGGGTGATGAAGGACGCCGACGTCGACTTCGTCACGATCATGAACCCGCGGGGCATCCGCTGGACCCACCCCGACAGGAACCAGATCGGCAGGCACTTCCTCGGCAACATCGCGCGGGCCCAGCACGGGGGGACGTACACCGAGACCTACAAGGGCACCCTCGGTCTGTCGGTCCGCGCGGTCACCCCGATCAGGGGCGACCACGACCGGATCATCGGCCTGGTCAGCGCCGGCATCAAGGTCAAGGCCATCAGCCGGCGGGTACGCGGCCAGCTCTCGGCCCTCCTCGGCGTCGCGGGCGGCGCCCTGGCGCTGGGCGCGATCGGCACGTACGTCATCAACGACCGTCTGCGCCGCCACACCCACGGCATGAACGCGGCCGAGCTCAGCCGGATGCACGACTATCACGAGGCGGCGCTGCACGCGGTGCGGGAGGGGTTGCTGATGCTGGACGGGCAGTTTCGGGTGGCGCTGATCAACGACGGGGGGCGGGAACTGCTGGGGCTGCCGAACGAGGCGGACGTCATCGGCAGATCGGTCGCCGACCTGGGCCTGCCCGCCCCCCTCACCGGCGCGCTGCTGGCGTCCGGACCACGGGTGGACGAGGTGCATCTGACGGCGGACCGGGTGCTGGTGGTGAACACCTCGCCGGTGTCGGGAGGCGAGCGTCGCGGCACGGTGGCGACCCTGCGGGACGTCACCGAACTCCAGTCCCTGATGGGCGAGTTGGACTCCGAGCGCGGCTTCACCCAGGCACTGCGCTCCCAGGCCCACGAGGCGGCGAACCGCCTGCACACCGTCGTCTCCCTCATCGAACTGGGCCGCGCGGAGGAGGCGGTGGACTTCGCGACGGCCGAACTGGAACTCGCCCAGGTCCTCACCGACCAGGTCGTGTCGGCGGTCGGCGAGCCCGTCCTGGCCGCCCTGCTGCTGGGCAAGACGGCACAGGCCAACGAGCGGGGCGTCGAGCTGGTGGTCTCGGACGACAGCCGGCTCGACGACGGCCTGCTGCCACCCACGCTCCCCGCGCGGGACCTGGTGACCATCCTGGGCAATCTGATCGACAACGCGGTCGACGCGGCCCAGGGGAGCCTGCGCTCACGGGTGACGGTCACCGCGTACGCGGAGGATTCCGAGCTGGTGCTGCGGGTGGCGGACACCGGGGCCGGGGTGGACCCGGCCCACGCGGAACAGGTCTTCCAGCGCGGCTTCTCGACGAAGCCGGCGGGGCCGGGCGGACGGGGCCTGGGGCTGGCGCTGGTCCGGCAGGCGGTGCATCGGCACGGCGGGGCGCTGTCGGTGGCCGAGGCGGCGGGCGGCGGGGCGGAGTTCGAGGTCCGGCTGCCCCTGCGCACACCGGAACCGACGACCTCGCCGGCCCAGGGCGGTCCGGTGCCGGGGTCGGCGCCGGTGGTGCGGGGTGGTGGGGCGTGAGCGGCGGGCAGCCCATTCGGGTGCTGGTCGTGGAGGACGACCCCGTGGCCGCCGACGCGCATGTCATGTACGTGGGGCGGGTGCCGGGGTTCGTCGCGGTGGGGAAGGCGCACAGCGGGGCTGAGGCCCGGCGGGTGCTCGACCGCACGGCCGTGGATCTGCTGTTGCTCGATCTGCATCTGCCGGATGTGCACGGACTGCAGTTCGCCCGGTCGTTGCGGGCGGCGGGGCATCAGGCGGACGTGATCGCGGTGACCTCGGCGCGGGATCTGACGGTGGTGCGGGAGGGGGTGTCGCTGGGGGTCGTGCAGTACGTGTTGAAACCGTTCACCTTCGCGACGCTGCGGGACCGGCTGGTGCGGTACGCGGAGTTCCGGGGAGCGGCGGGGGAGGCGAGCGGGCAGGACGAGGTGGACCGCGCCCTGGCCGCCTTGCGCGCGCCCGGCCCGGCGGCGCTGCCCAAGGGGTTGAGCGGCCCGACGCTCGAGCGCGTGACCGTGGCACTGCGGGACTGCGCCGAGGGGATGACCGCGGCGGGGGTGGCCGAGGCCGTGGGCATTTCCCGGATCACCGCACGCCGGTACCTGGAGCACCTGGTGGAGGCGGGCAGGGCGGCCCGGGCCCCGCAGTACGGGACCGTGGGGCGGCCCGAGCTGCAGTACCGGTGGGTCAAGGGGCGGTAGCGAGCGGCCGTACGTCGAGGGGCGGTAGCGAGCGTCCGTGCGTCAACGGCCGGGCGCCGGAAGGGACTTCATACGGGACGTCACGCCCCCTTCGCGTACCCCACCACCTGCCATCCCAGGCCGGCCACGGTGAGCGCCTCCAGTATCGACACGGCGACGAGCGCCCCATTCCCCCCGGCCACCCAGAACACCGACAGCGCGGCCAGCGGCACCACACAGAACGCCATCAGATCGACGCCCGTCTGCACGGCCTTGCGCGACCTGCGCCGCGCGTCGCCCCGATGCGCCGCCTCCCACCCGAACGCCTCGAACCCGCCCCCCGGCTCGGCCAACGTGGCGAGCTGGGGCGCGAGTCGCTCGCGCACATAGGCCCCGATCGCGGAGATCTTCTGGTCGTTGACGAGATAGGTCCACCCGAGCACGACACACACCGGCGGCAGCGCGAGCAGCATCGACGCCTGCTTGGCCTGGGCGGTGGCGGCGACGACGGCGGCGACCACGCCCAGGGTCACGTACAGCAGGTTGTCCCGGAACCCGATCCGCGCCTTCTGCTCGTCCTTGATCGACTGGTACTCGGCGAGCAGCAACTGCCCCACCGTCACGTCCCGTTCCGCCACTCGGACCCCTTCCCCCGGCAGTACCTTGTGAGTGTGCCGGAGACCCTATCCACTGCTCTCGTCCTGACCGCACTTCCCCTCGAATACGACGCCGTACGCGCGCACGTCGAGGACCGGCGGGAGCGCGTCCACCGCGACGGGACCCGCGTCGAGGTGGGCCGACTGCCCGGTACGGCCTGGCAGATCGCCATCGCCGAGCTCGGCGTCGGAGCCGGCCGGGCCGCCGCCCTCACCACCCAGCTGATCACCTGGCTGCGCCCCGAGGCCGTGCTCTTCGTCGGCGTGGCCGGCGGCCTGAAGGACGACGTCGAGATCGGGGACGTCGTCGTGGGCACGCAGGTCTACGAGATCCACGGCGGCAAGCAGACACCGGAAGGGTTCCTGGTCCGGCCGAAGGCCCTGCCGGGTTCGCACGCGTGGGAACAGGCGGCCCGCTCGGCGGTACGGGACATGCCCGAGGTGCGCTGCCACTTCGCGCCGATCGCCACGGGTGACGTGGTGGTGGCCGACGCCGGCTCCGCCGTCGTCCGATTCCTCCGCGAGCAGTACAACGACGCGGCGGCGATCGAGATGGAAGGCTACGGCGCCGCCCTGGCCGCCCACGTGAACGGCCGTGTGGACTCCCTCGTCGTCCGGGGCATCAGCGACCACGCCGACGCCGGCAAACACCTGGCCGACGCCTCGGGTGCACAGCGCCTCGCCGCCGGACAGGCCGCCGCGGTGACGATGGCGCTGCTGCAAAAGCACGGCCCGCGCGGCGGCTCCGCCGACTCCGAACAGGGCCCCCGACGACGCGGGAACGGCGGAACGTCGTACGGCGGAGACCACATCGACTTCAGGGGCGGCACCTTCCACGGCTCCGTCGTCGGAAAGCGGACCGACCACCGGTAGCCCCAGTACCGTGGGCGGGTGCCCGCCACTTCGCCCACCGTTGTCGCGCTGACCGCACTGCCTCTCGAATACCGGGCGTTGCGCGCCCATCTCACGGGCATCGAGAAACACGTGCACCCCGTGTACGGCACCCGGGCCGAGGTGGGCCACCTCCCCGGCAGCCGGTGGCGTGTCGCCCTGCTGGAGACGGGGGAGGGCACCCGGGGCGCGGCGGCGCTCACCGAGCGGGTGATGTCGTGGTTCGCCCCGGAGGCGGTGCTGTTCGTCGGCGTCGCGGGCGGTCTGAAGGCGGACATCGAACTCGGCGACGTCGTGATCGCCACCAAGGTGTACGCCATCCACGGCGGCAAGGAGTCCGCCGACGGCTTCCTCGACCGGCCGGAGACCTGGCACGCCCCGCATCACCTCGAACAGGCCGCCCGGCACGCCCTGCGGGACGAACAGCACATCCGCTTCAAGCCGATCGCCGCGGGTGAGGTGCTGCTCGCCGACGCGGACTCCCCGCTCGCCGACCGCCTCCGCCGGCGCTTCGACGACGCCGTCGCCATCGAGATGGAGGGCTCCGGTGTCGCCCACGCCGCCCATCTCGCGGGTGCGCCCGGCGCGTTGATCATCCGCGGGATCAGCGACAGGGCGGACGCCGGCAAGTCCCTGGCGGACGCGCACGGCTCGCAGCGCATGGCCGCGGCACGGGCCGCGGAGGCGGCGGTCGCGGTCCTGCGGGAACTGGAGCCCCGAGGGAGCACCGCGTTACCGCCGTCTGAGCCCTCCCCCTCGGCCGTCCCCGGCCACGGCCCGGTCCCCACCGCGTCCACGACCCTCCCGCCTCGCCCCTTCGGTTTCACGGGCCGGTCGAAGGACCTGCGCCGCCTCCGCACCCACCTCGTCCCCGTTCCGGACACCACGGCCGCACCGCCCGTCCTCGTCTGCGCCGTCACGGGCATGGGCGGCATCGGCAAGACGGCGCTGGTGACCGAGGCGGCCCACCAGGCATGCGCGAAGGGATGGTTCCCCGGCGGATCCCTCGTCGTCGACCTGCGCGGCTACGACACCGACCCGGTGAGCGCCGACCAGGCTCTCCTGGCCCTCCTGGACGCTCTCGGCGTACGCGGGCCGGATCTTCCGAACACGACGGCCCGCCAGTACGACACGTATCAGGAGCACCTCGCGGAGCACAGACCGCGCACTCTGCTGATCCTCGACAACATCTCGGCCCCGGACCAGTTCCTCCGTCTGCTCCCCGTCAGCGGCCCGCATCGGGTGATGGTCACCTCCCGCGACCGCCCGGACTCCCTCCCCCTGCACGTCGTCGATCTGGCGCCGCTGCCGCACGACGACTCGGCCGCCCTCGTGACCACGGCCCTGCACAACGCCGATGACCATGACGAGCGCCCCTCCCTGGAGCCGGGCCCGCTCCGTGAACTGACCGCGCTCTGCGGCCATCTGCCCCTCGCTCTCCAGATCGCCGCCGCGATGCTGCGCAGACGCCGGGAGCGCTCCATCGGGACCCTGGTCGAAGAGATCAAGAAGGCCGGCGATCCCACGGTGGTTCTCGACCACGGCGACCGGGGCACGGACCAGTACGGCCGTCCCCTCGCCCTGCGCCCCGTCCTGGAGACGTCGTACCGGCGTCTCTCGCCGGACCGGGCCCGGCTGCTGAGGCTGTTGGCCCTGGTCCCCGGGGCCGAGGCGGGTACGGAGGCGGTGGCCGCGCTGACCGACCTGGACAGCGCGGTCGCCGCGGGTCTGCTGGAGGATCTGTCCGCCGCCGGTCTCGTCACGGCCGTGGACGCGGGCGGAGGGGTGCGCTGGCGACTGCACGATCTGGTCCGGGCGTTCGGTACCGGTGTCGCCGCCGGGGACGCGGAGTCGCGGGCGGAGGGAAGGGCGGGGCGGGAGCGGCTGCTGGGGTACTACCTGCGGTGGGCGAACGCGGCCGATGTCCGGCTGCGGTGGCTGCCGGGCAAGGAGGAACCGCGGGGTTTCCCGGACCGGGCCCTGGCGCTGGCCTGGCTGGACGCGGAGCGGGCCGGGCTGGTGGCGGCCGTGCAGTGGGCGAGCGAGGCGTCCGACGGACGGACGGCGGTGAAGCTGGCCGCGTGCCTGGCGGAGTACCTGCGGTGGCGGCGGTACTTCGACGACGGGATCACCGTGGCCCTGGCCGCTCGGGAGGCGGCCGGTCGCACCGGGGACCGGGAGGGCGAGGCCGACGCGTCGACCGACCTCGGCCTCGCCCTGGCGGAGGCCGGCCGGGTCGAGGAGGCGATCGACGTCCACTCCAGGGCCCGCGGCCTGTACCGGGCCATCGGGGACCGCGCCGGGGAGGGCATGGCCTGGAACAACCTCGGCACCGCCCGGCGGGAGGCCGGCCGTGCCGACGAGGCCGTCGTCGACCACACGTGCGCCCGCAACCTGTTCCGCATCGCCGGAAGCCGGCACGGCGAGGGCATGGCGTGGAACAACCTCGGCAACGCCCTGCGGGAGGCCGGCCGGGTGCAGGAGGCCGTCAACGCCCACCTCCACGCCCTGGGCCTGTACCAGGCCGTGGAGGACCGTCACCGCGAGGGCACGGCGTGGCACAACCTCGGCAACGCCCTGGGCGAGATCGGCAGGGTGCAGGAGGCACTCGATGCGTACGGGAAGGCCCTGGAGATCTGCCACGAGTTCCAGGACTGGTACGGCGCGGGCCACGCCCTCTACAACCTGGCCCGTCTGTACGCGGCCACCGGCCGGCTCGCCGGGTCACGGGACCACTATCGTCGGGCGGCCGGCGCATACGAGCGGGCGAATGCCCCGACCGAGGCGTCCGAGGCCCTCGCCCAGGCCGCGTTCCTGAAGTGATGCGGTCGGATTGAGCCGCCGGTTCCGCCCCCTCACACGGCCGATCGGCGCGTCGGCCATGCGTACGCATCTTCGAGGCCCGCTCACACGGGCGCGGGCGGCAGGGGGCCGCCCGGGTCGGCCGTCGCCGGGTGCCCGAGGGTCCGGGGCCGGAAGCCGCCCGCGCATATGCCCCTCTACCTTGCCATTCGCCCGATGCACGAAGATCACGCATCCGTCCGGCCACCCCCGCGGGCGGTTCGGCGGTCTTCTCGCCGTCGGGTCGCTCCCGCCGCCGGATGATCTCCGGTCATGCGCGAAAGGCCCGTCACCCGTACCTTCCTACAATCCGTATTCCTGGCCGAACAGACCGTAGTCACCTCACCGTGACAGCCCTACGTTGTGCCCCGTGCGCGATCCGTCACCCCATACGAACCAGAACCGCCCGACTCAGCCCACCCGCTCCCCCCGTTCCTCCCGCTCCCCCCATTCCTCCCGCCCCGCCCAGTCCACCCCGCCCTTCAACGCCCCCGCAGCCCGCCGCCTCCGCACCGCGCTCAACATGGGGCCCGAACACGTCGCCTTCGGTCTGCGCGCATCGTACGGGCTCCCCTACGCCACGCCGGACCTCGTCATCGCCTGGGAGCGCGGACAGGTCAACCCCACCCACTCCGAACTCACCGCTCTCGCGGGTGTGTTGTGGTGCTCCCCCGCCGAACTCCTCGGCAGGCCCCGCACCTTGCGCGAGCACCGCATCGCCCGCGGCCTCGCCACCGAGGACGTCGCCCGTGCCGTCGGTCTCGAACTCCTCGCCTATCTCCCCATGGAGGAGCACAACGCCTGGCGCGGCAACGACCGTCAGTCGACGGCCCTCGCCGAACTGCTGGGCCTCTCGCTGCCCGACTTCGTCACCGTCACCGGGCGCGAGCCCAGGCTCGCCGACGCCCTGCGCGGCGCGGTGACCACGCGGTGGCAGGCGTACGTCCGTCCGGTCGCCAAGCTGGTGCCCCTGGACCGGCGGCTCCTGGTGGACACCCTCCAGGAGCTGCACCAGGACTACCAGGGGCAGATGGTCGCCTCACTGAGCTGGGGCGACGGGAACGCGGCGAGCGACGCGAGCGAGGCCGGCCGGGACTTCCTGGACCGGATCGTCGACCACTTCTGGGCGGCGCTGCAGGACAACACCCCATAGCCGCACGGCCGTGAGCACCTGCGGAGGGAGGTCTAGAAGACCGACTCCGCCTCGTCCATGCGGTCCTTCGGCACCGTCTTCAGCTCCGTGACCGCCTCCGCCAGGGGCACCATCACGATGTCCGTCCCCTTCAGCGCCGTCATCCGGCCGAACTCGCCCCGGTGCGCCGCCTCCACCGCGTGCCAGCCGAAGCGCGTCGCCAGCACCCTGTCGTACGCGGTCGGTACGCCGCCGCGCTGGACGTGGCCGAGGATGACCGGCTTGGCCTCCTTGCCGAGGCGCCGTTCGAGTTCGTACGCCAGTGCCGTGCCGATGCCCTGGAAGCGCTCGTGGCCGAACTTGTCGATCGCACCGTGACCGTAGTCCATGGTGCCCTCGGCGGGGTGGGCGCCCTCGGCCACACAGATGACCGCGAACTTCTTGCCGCGGGCGAAGCGCTCCTCGACCATCTTGACCAGATCGGCCGGGTCGAACGGGCGCTCCGGCAGACAGATGCCGTGCGCGCCCGCCGCCATGCCGGACTCGAGGGCGATCCAGCCCGCGTGCCGGCCCATGACCTCGACGACCATCACCCGCTGGTGGGACTCGGCGGTGGTCTTGAGGCGGTCCATGGCCTCCGTGGCGACGCCCACCGCGGTGTCGAAGCCGAAGGTGCGGTCGGTGGAGGAGATGTCGTTGTCGATGGTCTTCGGGACGCCGACGACCGGCAGGCCGGCGTCGGACAGCATCCGCGCCGCCGTCAGCGTGCCCTCGCCGCCGATCGGGATCAGCGCGTCGATGCCGAAGGCCTCGACCTTGTCCTCGGCCCGCTCGCAGGCCTCGCGCAGCCGGTCCCGCTCCAGCCGGGAGGAGCCGAGGATGGTGCCGCCGCGGGCCAGGATGCCGCTCACGGCGTTCAGGTCGAGGGTGCGGTAGTGACTGTTCAGCAGCCCCGCGTATCCGTCCTCGAACCCGATGACCTCGTCGCCGTAGTGGTCGACCGCTCGGTGCACGACCGACCGGATCACTGCGTTCAGACCTGGGCAGTCGCCGCCTGCGGTGAGAACTCCGATGCGCATCGTGCTGTGTCTCCTGCTCGCTGTTGGTACCGGTGAGCCGGTGCGATTGTTTCATGTCCCGCACAGAGGTGTCGCTGTCGAGCTGACGGGCGCCTTAACCGTGGGCGGAGGTACTGTCAAGAGGGTTCTGCTCACCTCGGGTGGGCGATTTTTGTGCACCCGAAAAGCAGGCACGAGACAGGCGCAGGACAGCACGAGACAGCACGAGAACGGAACGGAGAGCGCACGTGACGCGCAGCGTGTACGTCACCGGTATCGACCGCGGCGACGGCCGCCAGGTCGTCGAGCTGGGGGTCATGGAACTCCTGACCCGGCAGGTCGACCGGGTGGGGGTGTTCCGGCCGCTGGTCCACCACCAGCCCGACCGCCTCTTCGAGCTGCTGCGCGCCCGCTACCGGCTCTCCCAGGACCCGACCACCGTCTACGGCATGGACTACCACGAGGCGTCCGCCCTCCAGGCCGAGCGCGGCGCGGACGAGCTGGTGTCCACCCTCGTCGACCGGTTCCATGTCGTCGCCCGGGACTACGACGTCGTCCTCGTCCTGGGGACGGACTTCGCGGACACCCAGCTGCCGGACGAGCTCTCCTTCAACGCCCGTCTCGCCAACGAGTTCGGCGCCGCGGTGATCCCGGTGGTCGGCGGCCGGGGGCAGCCCTGCGAGTCGGTGCTCGCCGAGACCCGCAACGCCTACCGGGCCTACGACGGCCTCGGCTGTGACGTTCTCGCCATGGTGACCAACCGGGTCGCGCGGGAGGACCGCGACGAGATCGCGCGCAGCCTCGACGGCCGGCTCCCCGTGCCCTGCCACGTCGTCCCGGACGAGCCCGCGCTCGCCGCGCCGACCGTCTCGCAGATCGCCCAGGCCCTCGGCGCCAGGGTCGTCCTCGGCGACGACGCCGGGCTCGCGCGCGACGCCCTCGACTTCGTCTTCGGCGGGGCCATGCTGCCGAACTTCCTGTCCGCCCTGACCCCGGGCTGTCTGGTCGTCACCCCGGGCGACCGTGCCGACCTGGTCGTCGGCTCGCTCGCCGCGCACAGCGCCGGCACCCCGCCGATAGCCGGCGTGCTGCTGACCCTGAACGAGGTGCCCAGCGAGGAGATCCTCACCCTCGCCGGCCGTCTGGCCCCGGGCACCCCGGTCCTCTCGGTGCCCGGCAACAGCTTCCCCACCGCCGCCGAACTCTTCTCCCTGGAAGGGAAGTTGAACGCGGCCACGCCGAGGAAGGCGGAGACCGCCCTCGGCCTCTTCGAGCGGTACGTCGACACGGCCGACCTCAGCAAGCGGGTCTCCGCGCCGAGCAGCGACCGGCTCACCCCGATGATGTTCGAGCACAAGCTCCTCGAACAGGCCCGCTCCGACCGGCGCCGGGTGGTCCTCCCCGAGGGCACCGAGGAGCGCATCCTGCACGCCGCCGAGGTCCTGCTGCGCCGCGGCATCTGCGACCTCACCCTGCTCGGCCCCGTCGACCAGATCCGCAAGAAGGCCGCCGACCTCGGCATCGACCTCGCCGACGCCCGGCTGATCGACCCGGCCACCAGCGAACTGCGCGACGCCTTCGCCGAGCGGTACGCCGCCTTCCGCGCCCACAAGGGCGTCACGGTCGAGCTGGCGTACGACGTCGTCAGCGATGTGAACTACTTCGGGACCCTGATGGTCCAGGACGGGCACGCGGACGGCATGGTCTCGGGGTCCGTGCACTCGACGGCCGCCACCATCCGGCCCGCCTTCGAGATCATCAAGACCAAGCCGGACGCCGACATCGTCTCCTCGGTCTTCTTCATGTGCCTCGCCGACAAGGTCCTCGTCTACGGCGACTGCGCCGTGAACCCCGACCCGAACGCCGAGCAGCTCGCCGACATCGCCATCCAGTCCGCCGCCACCGCCGAGCAGTTCGGTGTGGAGCCGCGGATCGCGATGCTGTCGTACTCGACCGGCACGTCCGGCTCGGGGGCCGACGTCGACAAGGTGCGGGAGGCCACCGAGCTGGTGCGCTCGCGCCGGCCCGACCTGAAGATCGAGGGGCCGATCCAGTACGACGCGGCCGTGGAGCCGTCGGTCGCGGCCACCAAGCTGCCCGGGTCCGAAGTCGCGGGGCAGGCCAGCGTGTTGATCTTCCCGGACCTCAACACCGGCAACAACACCTACAAGGCCGTGCAGCGTTCGGCGGGCGCGATCGCGGTCGGACCGGTGCTGCAGGGTCTGCGCAAGCCGGTCAACGACCTCTCCCGGGGCGCTCTCGTCTCGGACATCGTCAACACGGTCGCCATCACGGCGATCCAGGCCCAGTCCCCTCAGTCGCCGAGCGAGAAGGCACCCCTCCTGTGACCGCGTCCCGCGTCCTCGTCCTCAACTCCGGCTCCTCGTCGGTGAAGTACCAGCTGCTCGACATGCGGGACAGCGGCCGGCTGGCGGTGGGCCTCGTCGAGCGGATCGGTGAGGAGACCTCGCGGCTCAGGCACACCCCGCTCGCGACGGGCGGGGCCCCGCGTGAGTGGAGCGCGCCGATCGCCGACCACGAGGCCGCCCTGAAGGCCGTTGCGCAGGAGCTGACGAAGGACGGGCTGGGGCTCGACTCGTCCGAGCTGGCCGCCATCGGGCACCGGGTCGTGCACGGCGGGAAGTCGTTCACCGAGCCGACCGTGATCGACGACACGGTGCTCGCCGAGATAGAGCGGCTGATCCCCGTCGCCCCGCTGCACAACCCGGCCAACCTCACCGGCATCAGGACCGCGCGGGCCCTGCGGCCCGACCTTCCCCAGGTCGCCGTCTTCGACACCGCCTTCCACACCACGATGCCGGAGGCCGCCGCCCGCTACGCGATCGACGTGCGGACCGCCGACGCGTACCGGATCAGACGGTACGGGTTCCACGGGACCTCGCACGCGTATGTGTCCCGGGCCACGGCCGAACTGCTGGGCAAGGCGCCTCAGGAGGTCAACGTCATCGTGCTGCACCTGGGCAACGGCGCCTCGGCGTCGGCCGTCCGCGCGGGCCGGTGTGTGGACACCTCCATGGGGCTGACGCCACTCGAAGGGCTCGTCATGGGGACGCGTTCGGGGGACCTGGACCCGGCCGTCATCTTCCATTTGGCGCGCGTTGGCGGAATGTCCACGGACGAGATCGACACTCTCCTCAACAAGAAGAGCGGGTTGATCGGCCTGTGCGGGGACAACGACATGCGGGAGATCCGCCGCCGGATCGACGAGGGCGACGAACAGGCGCGGCTCGCCTTCGACATCTACATTCACCGGCTGAAGAAGTACATCGGCGCCTATTACGCGGTGCTCGGCCGGGTGGACGCGGTCGCGTTCACGGCCGGGGTCGGGGAGAACGCGGCGCCGGTGCGCCAGGCGGCGGTGGCGGGCCTGGAGGAGCTGGGTCTGTCGGTCGACGCGGAGCTGAACGCGGTACGCGCGGACGGGCCCCGGCTGATCTCGGGACCGAACTCACGAGTAGCTGTCGCGGTGGTGCCGACGGACGAGGAATTGGAAATCGCGGCACAGACTTACGCACTGGTCGAAAAGAACAACTGAGCACCCCTTCCCTCATTTGTATCTTCCGCCAGACGGAATATTCCGTAGGGAAACAAACCGATAGGATCGTCCCATGCGCCGTTCGAAAATCGTCTGTACTCTCGGCCCCGCGGTCGACACCCACGAAATGCTGGTCTCGATGATCGAGGCCGGAATGAACGTGGCCCGGTTCAACTTCAGCCATGGCACCCACGCCGAGCACCAGGGGCGGTACGACCGCGTCCGTGCCGCCTCCAAGGAGACCGGCCGGGCCATCGGTGTCCTCGCCGACCTTCAGGGCCCGAAGATCCGTCTGGAGACCTTCGCCGAGGGTCCGGTGGAGCTGGAGCGGGGTGACGAGTTCGTCATCACGACCGAGGACGTCCCCGGCGACAAGCAGATCTGCGGGACGACGTACAAGGGACTGCCCGGTGACGTCTCCCGCGGCGACCAGATCCTGATCAACGACGGCAACGTAGAGCTGAAGGTCCTGGACGTCGAGGGCCCGCGGGTGCGGACGATCGTCATCGAGGGCGGTGTCGTCTCCGACCACAAGGGCATCAACCTGCCCGGCGCCGCCGTGAACGTGCCGGCGCTGTCCGAGAAGGACGTCGAGGACCTCCGCTTCGCGCTGCGCATGGGCTGTGACATGGTCGCCCTGTCCTTCGTCCGGGACGCCAAGGACGTGGCCGACGTCCACAAGGTGATGGACGAGGAGGGCCGCCGGGTCCCCGTCATCGCCAAGGTGGAGAAGCCGCAGGCGGTGGACAACATGGAGGGCGTCGTGATGGCGTTCGACGCCGTCATGGTGGCCCGTGGTGACCTGGCCGTCGAGTATCCGCTCGAGAAGGTCCCCATGGTGCAGAAGCGCCTCATCGAGCTGTGCCGCCGCAACGCCAAGCCGGTGATCGTGGCGACCCAGATGATGGAGTCGATGATCACCAACTCCCGCCCCACGCGCGCCGAGGCGTCCGACGTCGCCAACGCGATCCTGGACGGCGCGGACGCGGTCATGCTCTCGGCGGAGTCCTCCGTCGGCGCGTACCCGGTCGAGACCGTGAAGACGATGTCGAAGATCGTCACCGCGGCCGAGCAGGAGCTGCTGAGCAAGGGCCTGCAGCCCCTGGTCCCCGGCAAGAAGCCGCGTACGCAGGGCGGTTCGGTCGCGCGGGCCGCGTGCGAGATCGCCGACTTCCTCGGCGGCCGCGGCCTGGTCGCCTTCACGCAGTCCGGTGACACGGCCCGCCGGCTCTCGCGGTACCGCGCGCAGCAGCCGATCATCGCCTTCACCACCGACGAGAACACCCGCAACCAGCTCACCCTCAGCTGGGGCGTCGAGTCGCACGTGGTGCCCTTCGTGAACAGCACCGACGAAATGGTCGACATGGTCGACCAGGAGATCGCCAAGATCAACCGCTTCAACCCGGGCGACATCGTCATCATCACCGCCGGCTCGCCCCCCGGCGTCCCCGGCACCACCAACATGCTCCGCGTCCACCACATCGGCGGCACCGGCAGCAACTGACGAGCCCACCAAGGGCCTTGAAGGCTTCTGTACGGCGCTGAGGGCGCCCCCTGGATCAGGGGGCGCCCTCAGTTTGTGCGCGGCTCCCGGAAGGGCCTGTGGCGGCGGTCAGCCGGTTCCGTCGGTCGTGTAGACGTGCATGCCGGGCACATGCAGCGTGCCGCCGAACTGGGCGGCCTGGACGACCTTGACGTTGGTGAAGTAGATCAGCGGGATGTTCAGCGGCGGCGGGTTGTCGGGGCTGAACGTGATCGGGATCAGACCGAACAGGTTCCCGGAGATGGACTCCGTGTACATGGTGGTGTCACCGTTGCGGATCGTGGACGTCGACCCCTTGGCGGCCTGGACGTGGTACGTCTTGCCCTGCTGCTTGTCCTTGACCGTCTGGTGCAGGTCGCCGATGTCGGTGCCGCCGGAGATGACGTACTTGAGCACCTTCTTGGTGGTGCCGCTCGCCGTCTTCACCTCGACGATGCCCTGGTAGTCGGCGCTCTTGAGGAGCAGCGAGCTGGCGTTCAGGTACCAGGGGTCGTCCGCCACCGCCACCTTGTTGTCGACGCCGCTGACGTCGTCCGTGGCGGCCGGGCAGTCCTCCGCGGAGGTGCTGGAGCTCGCCGACGGGCTCGGGGAGGACGTGGCGTCCGCCGCGGCCTTCTCGGCGGCCGTCGTGGCGCTCTCGGCCGCCTTGGTCGCGGTGTCGGTCGTGTCCTTCACGGCCTTGGTCGCCGTGTCGGTGACCGTCTTCGTCGTGTCCTTGACGGTGTCGGACACGGCGGAGCCGGAGGAGTCGCCCGACGACGAGGCGGAGGCGGACGGCGTCGGGCTCGCGCTCGGCGTCGTGGCATCCGAGCTCGACTTGCCGCCGGTGAGGATGTCGGAGATCGCGTTGCCGATGTCGTCGAGCAGTCCGCCGCCGCTGCTGCTACTGCTGCTCGCGGACGCCGAGGGGGTCGGCGTGGCGGTGTCACCGCTCGACTTGCTCTCGGACGCGGACGGCGAGGGCGTCGCCTTGTCGCCGGAACCTGAATCCGACGATCCCGACGTGTCCGTCTTGCCGGAGTCCGAGCCGGTCGAGGAGTCCTTGGACGTGGATGTGCCCGTGGACGCCGAGGGCGAGGGCGTCGCCTTGTCGGCCGACGCCGAGGCGGACGGCGACGGCGAGGCCGAGGAGTCGTCCAGGGCCGTGACACAGTTCTTGTACTCGTCCGCGGTCAGGCTCTTCGCGGACGAGGAGCCACCGCTGTCGGCGAGCGCGAGCGACGACGTGAAGCCCATGCCCATGAGGACCGCCGTCGGCATCGCCACCGTGGCTATCGCCTTGCCGGCCGGCATGTGGAATCGGGTGAAGAGCGGCTTCTTGGGTGCCGCGTGGCGCGGCCCGGTTCTCACACGGGACGCGTCCACGTCAGTCCCGTGGGTCACCTCGTCAGCCGGCACTGTGCCTCCCGTTCGCCCCGTTGTTGGCCGGGCTCGTTCCTGACAGATCGTTCGGCTCGTCCACCACGGGCTTGAGGATCGCGGTGTCCGGGTCGGCGCCCGCCGGGGCGTCACCCGTTCCCGTGGTGTCCTGCTCGGCCGGCTCCTCGGCGGGCGGTACGCCCGGGGCCCAGGCAACGGCCATCGCGCCGCCCACGAGGGAGAACAGGAAGCCGATCAGGAAGCCGCCGAGGTTGGACACCGGGATGGACACGAGGCCCAGCAGGATCGCCGCGATACCGGCGAAGGTCCGCACATGCTTCTGGAACCAGAGACTGAAGCCCAGAACGACGAGCAGTACGCCGATGATCAGGGACCCGGCGCCCGCGGTCGTCGCCATCGCCAGCGTCAGATGACCCACCTGGAGGTGGGCGTACGGGAAGTACGCGATGGGAAGTCCGGCGATCATGACGAACAGACCGGCCCAGAACGGCCGTGTGCCCCGCCAGGCGCGGAACTGCGCCCTGCGGCGGCTGAACTGGCCGGCGGGGGCGGCAGAAGTCTCGGCGCTCATGGAAAACAGCTCCCTGGTGCGGCGTTGCTGTGGTGGTGATGCTGTATTGCTGCTGTGGTGGTGCGGTGTACTGGCTGTGAAGAGGGGGCGGGAAGGTGGACGGGCGGGGGCGCCGTCGGCTCCCCCGCCCGTTCACCGAGTGCCTAGTAGCACTCGTGCGTACCCGCCTGCACGGACATGTTCAGTCCGCTCAGCTTGAAGGTTCCGGCAGTGGTGGCCCACGCCGTCTGCTTCACGCCGGTCAGCGAGGCGTGGTCGGCCTGCTGCGCGAATCCGTACGGGTTCGCCGCGTCGCCGCTGTGGATGCCCGGACCCTTGCTGGCGTCCTTGGCGGCCACACCGATGTCGATGTTCGTGAACGTCGCGTCGGCGCTCAGGTCATCGAGGTCGATGTACAGGTTGCTGGCCTCGACCGGCTGGCTGCCGCCACCGGCCTTCAGGATCAGGCTGACGCTACCCAGAATCGGGATGTTCGGGGTGACGACCGACTGGCACAGGCCCTTGATGCTCGCGGACTTGAAAGCCGAAACCGCGACCGGGTGGACCGTCTTGCTGCCGTCGAGGTTGTACCCCGAGTCGAGGGCTCCGTACTGCGAGAAGCCGTCACCCTCGAGCGAGTCGGCCGACACCTTGAACTGCTGGCCGGACACGCTGAACGACGCGGCGAGAGCGCCCTGCGCGAGGGCGACACCTATCGCGGCCGTAGCGGCGACGCTGGGCACCATGACCACAGCGAACCGCTTCCATCTGGTCCCGCCACGCACCTGGGACTCCATATTTCCTCCTTCTCGGACGTACATCTCCTGACCCTGGCTGCCCCCAGTCGGCGGCTCAGCCGGGCAGGGATGGGAGAAGTGCTACGTCCTCGGGAAGGGGAGCGCCCGCACTCGGAGGCGCTGAGAACCGCGCACCGATCACCGGCGATCACCCCCGAGCGACAACCACTGGTCGCGCCTGACACGCATCACGCACAACCTTGCTGGACAGGCTTCGCCGAGTGGGCGAAGACCCCCCTGTCCAAGAGACGGCACCAGTGGCGCCGTCCCTGCTCGGTGGGGACCCAGGAACTCCCGCGTCCCGACCGGCTGTCGGGGTACGGGAATGGACCGAGCGTCGCCGATCGTGGTGCATTCTCGCCGCCGACACAAGGGGCTTCGTTACTGGGTAGTAACGGCCGGATAACCGAAGGACGACCCACAGGTCTCGGACGGCGACTCAGGGTGCGGAAACGGGGGTGGACAAAACTATTGATCGTTGGACAGAAACCGACAGATCAACGGCCGTAACTTACTCGCAGTAACAGCGGCCGCGATTACCAAGATTTGGTAAAGCGCGGCCGCAGTGGAGCTACGTCGGCAAATCCTTCACTCGGGCATCACATGCCGTGACGTTTAGCGACTGGTCAGAACAGGGCCCGCGCGAGCGCCCGTCGGGCCGCCGCCACACGCGGATCATCCGCCCCGACGACCTCGAAGAGCTCCAGCAGTCGCAGACGTACCGTGTCCCGGTCGTCACCCGCCGTGCGCCGGACGGTGTCGATGAGCCGCCCGAAGGCGTCCTCGACATGACCGCCGACCAGATCCAGGTCCGCCGCGACGATCTGCGCCTGCACATCGGCCGGCCGCTCGGCCGCGTCCACACGCACCTTCTGCGGGTCGAGCCCCTGCACCCGCTGCAACAACTCGGCCTGCGCGAGGCCGAGTCCGGCCTCCGGGTTGCCCGGGTCGTCACTCAGCACGTTCTTGTACGCCTGTACGGCACCGGCGAAGTCCCCCGAGTCCAGGGCCCGTACGGCCGCCTCCAGCAGGGCGTCGTACGGCCCGGCCGGCACCGCCTCGGCGTCCGCGGGGGCGCCGCCCGGCTCGGCGTCGGGGTCAACTGTCAGGCCGGTGAGGCCGAAACGCTGCTCGGCGACCTGCACCAGCTGGTCGAGGGTCTGCCGGATCTGCGCCTCACCGGCGGCCCCTTGGAAGAGCGGGAGCGCCTGCCCCGCGACGACCGCGAACACGGCCGGGATCCCCTGGATGCCGAACTGCTGCATCAGCATCTGGTTGGCGTCGACATCGATCTTGGCGAGCAGGAAGCGCCCGTCGTACTCGACGGCGAGCCGCTCCAGGACGGGGCTCAACTGCTTGCAGGGCTCGCACCACTCGGCCCAGAAGTCGATGACGACGGGTACCTCGGTGGACCGCTGCAGGACGTCGCGCTCGAAGGAGGCCTCGTCGACGTCGATCACCAGGTCGGCCGGGGAGACGGCTCCCGGGCCGCCGCCCTGCCGGGCCGCCTCGGCCCGTGCCTGCTCCGCCTTCGCCTTGGCCTCCTGGGCCGCCTTCACCGCGGCGAGGTCGACGACTCCGCTCATGGACATGTTCCGTGGCTGCATGCGTCTATCCTCCCCCGTGAGCGCGCGTGCGCGAAAAGCGTCGTGAAAGTCGGTCGTACAACCGGTCGTACTGTTCGGCGCCGGGTCCCCACCCCACGCCCCAGCGGTTTCGCTACGAGTCGTAGCGTAATGGCACCGAGTGCCTCCTGAATACCACCCCCCGGTGATCTCCCTCACTGCCTCACAGGAACCGCCGGTTATGGTCGGGGGATGCAGAGCCGCAGCCCCGTTCCCCGAGCCACCGGACGCCCTCGCAGCGCCGAGGCGGACGCCGCGATCCTGGCGGCCACCCGGGAGGCGCTGGTCGAGCTGGGCTGGTCCAAGCTCACCCTGGGGGACGTGGCGGCGCGGGCCGGGGTCGCGAAGACCACGCTCTACCGCCGCTGGTCCGGCAAGAACGAACTGGTCGTCGACGCGGTCGCCGAACTCTTCGACGAACTGACCCTCCCCGACCGGGGCAGCCTCTTCGCCGACATCGAGGGCGTGGTCCTCCAGTTCGCGGCGATCCTGGCCCGCCCCGAGGCCGCGTGCGGACTGATGGCGGTGATCGCGGAGTCCACCCGCGACGACGCCCTGCGCGAACGCATCCGCACCTCGATCGTGGAACGCCAGAAGCGCCTGGTCCTGGAGGGCCGCTGCCGGGCCGAGGAACGTGGTGAACTCCCCCCGCAGCCGGACCCGTTCGAGTCCGCCCGCACGGTCGACCTCATCTTCGACGTGGTCGCGGGCGCGGTGGTGCACCGCGCCCTGGTCTGCGGCCACCCCGCGGACGAGGGCTGGGTGCGCGACTTCACGGCGCTGCTCCTCGGCGGCCTCGGAGCCGGCACCCAGGAGCCGTAGCCGCGCCCGCCGCGACCGGCCCCCGAGCCGCTACGGCGTCGGGTTCGCGGGCCGAACCCCGGCGACCGCGTCGCCGTACAGGACCCGCACGTTCTTGCCGAAGTAGGCGCTGTAGGAGATCTGTGGGGTGTGGCCGCCGGTGTGGTAGCCGCCGATGATGCCGATCACCGCCCAGCCGCCCGGCCAGGGCACGAGCATCGGTCCGCCGCTGGTGCCGTCCACGAACGCGTCGCAGGCGATGCGCGGATAGCTGCCCGGCTCGGCGGGGTCGTCGCTGTCCCAGCGGGTGGTCCGGCTCCAGCACTCCACCGGCTTCTCGGCCCCGCCGGGGTAGCCGACCATCCGGACGGGAGCGTGCCAGTACCCGGTGCCGGTGAGCAGCTGCACGCCCCCGGTCGCGTCCTCCAGCCGCTTCCCGTCCTGGTTGGTCTCGGTGACGGCGAAGCCGTAGTCGTACTCGGCGCCCGCGTGCTCCCCGCGGTCGTAGTACTGCTGCGGGACGTAGACGCCGTTCACCCGGACCGGGAAGACCCCGAACGGCTTCTGTCCGTCGTGGTACTGCGGCACGAAGGCGAGGTTGCGGCGCGGGGAGGCGCCGGAGTAGCCCCGCAGACAGTGGCCGGCGCTCAGCACCAGGTCGTGCCCGGGGCTGCGCACCACGGAGCCGCTGCAGGTGCGCCCGGCACCGCTGCCGTCGGTCCAGAAGAACGTGCCGGCCTGGGGCATGCCCTCGAAGCTGTGGCTGGGCGGGATGAACTCACCCGGCCGGGGGCCGTCCACGTCGGCGGAGGCCGCGGAGACCGAGCCGGTCCCCTGGCCGGTGGACGCGGAGTCCGCCTCCGGGCCGGCGTCGACGGGCAGCGCGGCCGTCAGCCGGTCCGCGCTCCAGTAGGCGTCGAGCCGTACGGCGACCGGGTTCACCGGGGTCAGACCGCCATGGGCGGCCGCGACCGGGGCGAGCACGGCACACGGCAGGAGGGCCGCCGCGATGGCGGCGGCGGCCCGGGCCGCCCTGGGTCTGAAAAGGCTACGCACCGTCAGTTCCCCTAGGGATTCGGCGGAGTCGACGGGCCGATGGTATGCACGGGATCGATCGCGGAGAAGGGCGCAGGTCACATTTCTGTCACGCTCTTCCGCCGGGAGCTAAAATCCCGCCGGTTCGGTGTACACCCCCCACTCGTCCCGCAGCACCCCGCAGATCTCCCCGAGGGTCGCCTCGGCGCGTACGGCGTCCAGCATGGGCTCGATCATGTTCGCGCCCGAGCGGGCGGCGCCGAGCATGCCGTCCAGGGCGGCCCGGACGGCGGCCTCGTCCCGTGCGGCCTTACGGGTGCCGAGCGCCCGCACCTGCTCCCGCTCCACCTCGTGGCTGACCCGCAGGATCTCCAGGTCCCCGGTGACGGACCCGTGGTGGACGTTCACGCCCACGACCCTCTTTTCGCCCTTCTCCAGGGCCCGCTGGTACTGGAAGGCCGACTCGGCGATCTCGCCGGTGAACCAGCCGTCCTCGATCCCGCGCAGGATGCCGGAGGTGACGGGCCCGATGGGGTGCTTCCCGTCGGGGTGCGCCCGCAGCCCCCGCTCCTTGATCTGCTCGAAGACGCTCTCCGCGTCGGCCTCGATCCGGTCCGTCAGCTGCTCCACGAACCACGAGCCGCCCAGCGGATCGGCCACGTTGGCGACGCCCGTCTCCTCCATGAGCACCTGCTGGGTCCGCAGCGCGATCTCCGCGGCCTGCTCGGAGGGGAGGGCGAGGGTCTCGTCGAGGGCGTTGGTGTGCAGCGAGTTGGTCCCGCCGAGCACGGCCGCCAGCGCCTCCACGGCCGTCCGCACCACGTTGTTGTACGGCTGCTGGGCGGTCAGCGAGACCCCGGCGGTCTGGGTGTGGAAGCGCAGCCACTGCGCCTTCTCGGACCGCGCGCCGTAGACGTCCCGCATCCACCGCGCCCAGATGCGCCGGGCCGCGCGGAACTTGGCGATCTCCTCGAAGAAGTCGACGTGCGCGTCGAAGAAGAAGGAGAGACCGGGGGCGAACACGTCCACGTCGAGTCCGCGGCTGAGGCCCAGCTCCACGTAACCGAAGCCGTCGGCCAGCGTGTAGGCCAGCTCCTGCGCGGCCGTGGCTCCCGCCTCACGGATGTGGTACCCGGAGACGGACAGCGGCTTGTACGCGGGGATCCCGGCCGCGCAGTACTCCATCAGATCGCCGATCAGCCGCAGATGGGGCTCCGGCTCGAAGAGCCACTCCTTCTGCGCGATGTACTCCTTGAAGATGTCGGTCTGGAGCGTGCCGTTGAGCACCCGCGGATCGACGCCCTGCCGCTCGGCGGCGACGAGGTACATGCAGAAGACGGGGACGGCGGGCCCGCTGATGGTCATGGAGGTGGTGACGTCCCCGAGCGGGATGTCCTTGAACAGCACCTCCATGTCGGCGGCGGAGTCGATGGCGACACCGCAGTGCCCGACCTCGCCGAGCGAGCGCGGGTCGTCGGAGTCCCGCCCCATGAGGGTCGGCATGTCGAAGGCGACGGACAGCCCGCCGCCGCCGTTGCCGAGGATCATCTTGTAGCGCTCGTTGGTCTGCTCGGCGTTCCCGAACCCGGCGAACTGCCGGATGGTCCAGGTGCGGCCGCGGTAGCCGGTCGGATACAGGCCGCGTGTGAAGGGGTACTCCCCCGGCCACCCGATCCGCTCGAACCCGTCGTAGGCGTCCCCCGGCCGGGGCCCGTACACCGGCTCCACCGGGTCCCCGGAGAGCGTGGTGAAGTCGGCGTCGCGCTTGCGCGAACTGTCGTACCGGGCCTGCCAGCGTCGGCGGCCCTCCTCGATGGCGTCAGCGTCCATACTCTCGAATTTACTAGGACGTCCTAGTAAATGTCGATGGGAGACCGCCGCACACATGTCTGTGCGGCGGTGGGTTACGCCTTGACTACCGCCGGTGACTCCTCGGCGACCCTGGCCTCCAGCTCGTGGGTGATCTTGCGCTCGACGAAGAAGGCGGCCGTGGGGATGGTGCCGGCCAGCAGCACCCACAGCTGCTTGCCGACCGGCCACTTCGCCTTGGAGCCCAGGTCGAAGGCGACGACCAGGTAGACGACGTAGAGCCAGCCGTGGGCGATGGCGACGACGCGGGTGAAGTCCGCGGCGCCGTCGATGTCCAGGCCGTACTTGGCGATCATGCTCAGGCACAGCAGGACCAGCAGCACGCCGGTGGTGTAGGCCAGGACGCGGTAGCGGGTCAGCACGCTCTTCTTCATGGCGTCGAGCGTAACCGCCCGTTCCGGGAGATCTTGGGCCGGGTCGGCCGGGGTGGCCGCCGCCGGCTCACTCCTCGTCGAAGTCGCTCGCCGCCACCCGCAGCGGCCGCAGCATCGCGAAGATCTCGCCGCACTCCTCGGCGTCGTAGACCCCGAGGCCGAAGTCCATGGCCATCAGGTCCCTGGTCGCCGCCTCGACCACCTCGCGGCCCTTGTCGGTGATGGAGGCGAGGGTGCCGCGGCCGTCGTTGGGGTTGGGGCGCTTGGCCACCAGGCCCGACTTCACCAGGCGGTCGACGGTGTTGGTCACCGACGTGGGGTGGACCATCAGCCGCTCGCCGATCTTGGACATCGTCAGCTCGCCCTCCTTGGAGAAGGTGAGCAGCACCAGCGCCTCGTACCGCGCGAACGTGAGCTCGTACGGCCTGACGACCGCGTCGACCTCGGCGAGCAGGATCTGGTGCGCGCGCATGATCGAGGTGATGGCCGCCATGGACGGCACGTTTCCCCAGCGCTGCTTCCAGAGTTCGTCGGCGCGGGCGATGGGATCGAAGGGGAGACTGAGCGGCTTAGGCACGCCCTCGACCTTACCGGCCGGTCACATGCTGGTCAGCCCCGTCTCGTCTTTCGGCCCGGTTCGCCGGCGCGGGTTCGCTTCTTCGGGCTGCGGACCGCGCGGCGGTACAGCCATCAGGTGTTGTGCGAGCGGACGCCGCTCGGTATCGCGCTGGTCTCCGGCGGCCCGTGAGCAGGCCTGCGGCGCAGCTGCGGGTTGGGTGGGGGCGGGTGCAGCGCTGCGGTGTGTTCCGGGGCGGGGGGGTGTCCGTCCTCGGTCGGGCGGTACGGCCACTTGGCAGGGAACCGGTGATGGACGCCCGCCGCTGCGGGCGGACACCCCCCGCCCCGTCCCCTTCCCGCCGTACGCGGCTGCGACCGCCTACGGCCGTCCCACATGCTCGCCGCGGGCGGCTCAGGGCCCATTCGTGACGCCGCCCGCCTTACGTACCTCAGGGGCGCGGGGAACTGCGCGACCAGCCCCCACCGGGCCGCACTGTGACCATGGACCCAGTTGACCGTCGGCGGGAGAAACCCCAGTTCATACCGGGTTTCCCTGCTGCCGCCGGGACGGGCAACAGGAAACCCGTCGACCCCGGTGGCCCCCCGGGACAGGCTCGTCCCGTCAGCTCGAAGCACCCGCTAGGGGGAAACATGCGCAAGATCTTCAGCGCCGCCGCCGCGTTCGCGACCGCGGCCACGGCAGTGGTGGCGATGAGCGGCGCCGCACAGGCCGCGCCCGCCGGCAATTCGACGGTCTACGGATGTCAGTCCGGCAACGTCTGCATCTGGCCCGAGGGCGTCAACCCCGTCGACAACCCGCACCCGACCAACCAGTACTCCGCCTACGGCTACCACAACCTGAGCAACCAGTACGGGTACCACTGGGTCCTCAACAACCAGTACGGCGGGGCCGGCGCCGCCCTCTGCAACAACTACGGCGGCACGAACTGCAACGAGTACCTCGCGCAGGACCAGTGGACCTACACGGACCTCACGCCCATCAACTCCATCGTGCTCTACCGGCCTTGACATGCTCCTCGCCTTGAAAGGCGAGGATTCCGGCCTTCTCCACCGGTTGCTGTGCCGCTACGCGGCGCGGTTTCCGGTGGGGAATCCGTGGCTTCCTGTTTCTTCGCGCTGTGCCAGAACGGGTCCTGGTCTTACCGGCGCTCCGCAGGCTGTTACCGCCAGTCCGGCGGCCTGTTGGATGTTGAGTGCGGCATTGTGGTCCCGGTCGTGGAGGGTGCCGCAGGCGGTGCAGGTCCATTCGCGGACGTTCAGGGGTTTGGGACCGTCCACGGTGCCGCAGGTGGAGCAGGTCTGGGAGGTCGGCTCGAACCGGCCGATCTTCACCAGAGTGCGTCCATAACGCTGGGCCTTGTATTCCAGCATGTTCACGAATGCCGTCCAGCCCGCGTCGTGGACGGACTTGGCCAGCCTGGTACGCGCCAGTCCCGCCACCGGCAGGTCCTCCACGGCGATTCCTTGGTTCTCGGAGATCAGCCGGGTGGAAAGCTGGTGGTGGAACTCTTTGCGGGCGTCGGCGACCTGGGCGTGGGCGCGGGCGACCTTCAGGCGGGCCTTCTCGCGGTTCTTCGATCCCTTCTGTTTGCGGGACAGTTCCTTCTGGGCCTTCTTCAGCTTCTTCTCCGCCCGGCGTAAAAACCGGGGGGAGTCGATCTTCTCTCCGGTGGACAGCACGGCGAAATGTGTGAGGCCGAGGTCGATACCGACGCACTGGTCCGACTCGGGCATCCGGTCCGCGTCGGCGGCGGGGTCGGTGTCGATGACGAAGGATGCGAAAAATCTGCCCGCACTGTCCTTGATCACCGTGACCGAGGTGGGGGTGGTGGGCAGGGTGCGGGACCACTTGACCTTCACCGCGCCGATCTTGGGCAGGCTGAGCCGGCCGCTCTCGGTGAGGGACCAGCGGGCGTTGGCGGTGAACCGGATCGACTGCCGGGCAGCCTTGCGGGACTTGAAACGGGGCGCGCCCAGTTTCGGACCCTTGCGGGTGCCCTTCAGCGAGGCGAAGAAGTTCTTGTAGGCCCTCTCGGCGTCCCGCAGGGACTGCTGGAGAACGACCGCGGAGACCTCACCCAGCCAGCACCGCTCGACGGTCCGCTTCGCCTCGGTGATCAGACGGGTGGACAACTCACCGGCTGTGGGGAAGGGCCTGCCCTGCGTGCGGGCGTCCTCCCGGGCGCGCACGCAGTCGTTGAACACGACGCGGGCGCACCCGAACGCCCTCGCCAGCGCGATCCGCTGACCGGCATCCGGGTACAACCTGAAGGCGTACCGCAGCTGCATGACGATCACACTAGGCATAGCGAACAAGCACCGTCACCAGGAACATACGAGCGAACCATCACCGTCCCCGGCAGAGTCCGGTTCCACCGGAACGACAGACACCGCGACGCTCCGCCTCACAGCCGCCTGATTCGCTTCACCCCGGCGTGAACGCCGGAGCACTGCGAATGAATCCCGGTAGCGGACCTTCGCCACGGAGAACGACCGCCGGGGCCGGCCCCCACACCGGCCCCGGCGGTCCCGTTCTCGCCACTCCGAGTGAAAGCTTGGCTCCCCGTCAGACCCCCGCAGTAACCTGGGCATCCGCCGTCCGGGCAGGCCAGTGCCAGGGGGACGCCTTGGGGGACCAGGAACACGTACACGCGGGCGCCGACCGGACCGACCAACCGGAAGGCCCCGCACCCTCCTTTCCCGCGCAGCTGAGACGGCTGCGCCGGGAAAGGGGTCTGTCGCTGGCCGATCTCGCGCGCCAGACGCACTACAGCAAGGGCTATCTCAGCAAGATCGAGACCGGCGTCAAGCGGGCGTCCGTCGATGTCGCCCGGCAGTGCGACCACATCCTGCGCGCCGAGGGCGAGTTGCTGCGGCTGGTGCGGGAGGCCGCGGCTGCGGAGCGGGGCGATGCCGAGGACGCCGGGGTGCCTGCCTGTCCCTATCGTGGGCTGGCGGCGTTCGGGCCGCAGGACGCGGCCTGGTTCTTCGGGCGGGAGCGGGCCACCGCCGCGCTGGTCGAGCGGGTCTTCCAACGCGTCGGCGGCGGGCCGCTGTTGCTGGTCGCCCCGTCCGGCGCCGGCAAGTCCTCGCTGCTGAACGCGGGTCTCGTCCCGGCGCTGCGGCGCCCCGGCGGCTTCCCCATGCCGGGGGCCGAGCGCTGGCCCGTGGTCGTCCTGACGCCCACCGCGCATCCACTCGACGAGCTCCTCGAACAGCTCGCGAAGGTTCTCGGCAGCGATCTCGACCTCACCGCGGCGCAGTTGGCCGACCGTCCCCAGTCGCTGCTGGACGCCGTCCGCGCGCGTACCGACGAGGTGGTGGCGGGGTCCGACGGACGACGGCCGCCTCCGGTGCGGGCCGTGCTGCTCGTCGACCAGTTCGAGGAGTTGTTCACCCTCTGCCGTGACGAGGAGAGGAGACGGGAGTTCGTGCGCGTGCTGTGCGCGGTCGCCACCTGCTCCGATCCTGCGGTCGTGGTGCTCGGCGTACGTGCCGACTTCGCCGGGCGCTGCCTAGAACTTCCGGGACTGGCTCCGCTGTTCGGCGAGGGGCTGTTCGTCCTGCTCCCCATGTCCCTCGCGGAACTGCGGCAATCCATCACCCGCCCCGCCGAACTCGCCGGTGTCACCCTGGAGCCCGGCCTGGTCCCGCTGCTTCTGCGCGACGCGGGGCTGCGCGACGAGCCACCCGGTCCGAGCCACGGTGCCGACACCCCCTCCGGGGCGCTGCCCCTCGTCTCGCACGCCCTCCTCGCCACCTGGCAGCAGCGCGAGGGCACCACCCTCACGGTGGCCGGCTACGAGCGCACCGGCGGTATCCAGGGCGCCGTCGCCCGTACCGCCGAGACCGTGTTCGCCCAGCTGTACCCGGCCGAGCAGAAGGCGATCCGGCGCATCCTGTCCCGTCTCGTCCAGGTGTCCGACGACGGGAGCGTGGCGACCCGGCGCCGCACCGGCCGCGGCACCCTCCTGGAACAACTCGGCGACGCGGACGCCGCCTCGGCCGCGCTCGACGTGTTCGTCCGGGCCCGGTTGATCACCGTGGACCGGGACACCGTGGAGATCACCCATGAGGCCCTGCTGCACGCCTGGCCCCGGCTGCGGGAGTGGATCGACGCCGACCGGGCCGGGCTCCTCGTCCACCAGCAACTCGCCCACGCCGCCGCCGAGTGGGAGCGCGAGCACCGCGACCCGTCCGCCCTCTACCGCGGCACCCGCCTCGACACCGTCCGCTCCTGGGCCGACGAACTCGACGGCCGCGGCCGTCTCGGTCCCCGCGAGGAGGCGTTCCTGCGGGCCAGCCAGGCCGAGGAGGACGCCCGGCGGACTCTGGCGAGACGTCAGATCCGCGTCCGGCAGGGCCTGCTCGTCGTCCTCGCCGTGCTGCTCGGCCTCGCCGTGACCGCGGGTGGCCTCGCCTACCGGCAGCGCGCCGGCGCGCTGGAGCAGGAGCGCGTCGCCCGCTCCCAGGCCCTGGCCGCGCAGTCCACCTCCCTGGCCGGCGGCCAGCCCGAGGCCTCCATGCTGCTCGCCGCGGAGGCCTACCGTGCCGCCCGCACCCCCGAGGCGCGCGGGGCGCTGCTGAGCACCCAGGCCCAGGCGTTCTCCGCCCGTCTCGTCGGCCACCACGGGCCCGTCAACGCGGTCGCCTTCGCCCCGGGTGGCGGGCTGCTGGCGACGGCGGGCGAACACGGCACCGTACAACTGCGCAGGACCACCGACCACCGGACCACCGCCACCCTCACCGTTCCGGGGCTGGTCCGCTCGGTCGCCTTCAGTCCCGACGGGCGCGCGCTCGCGGCGACGTCCACGAACGGGCCGGTACGGATCTGGGACACCGCCGGCCACCGGCTGCGGACCCTGCTGCCCGAGGTCACCACCAAGGCCCGCGCGCTCGCCTTCGACCCCCGCGGCCGTACCCTCGCCGTCGCCGCCGACGACGGCTCGGTCCAGCTGTGGGACACCGGCGGCGGCCGCCCCGCACCGGTGCGGCTCGTCGGGCACACCGGCCGCGTCAACGCGCTCGCCTACGCCCCGGACGGACGCACCCTGGCCTCGGGCGGCTCCGACCGGACCGTACGGCTGTGGGACACCGACCGGGGCCGCCCCCTGGCCGTGCTCGGGGGACACACCGACGAAGTGCTCGGGGTCGCCTTCGCGCCGGACGGGCGGAGCGTGGCCTCCGGGGGCGTCGACCGGACCGTACGGCTGTGGGACGTGGCCCGGCGCACCGCCGTGAAGACGCTCACCGGGCACAGCGACGACGTCAACGCGGTCGCCTACACCCCGGACGGCACCACGGTCGTCAGCGCGGGCGGCGACGGCACGACCCGGCTGTGGGACGTGCGCACCGGCCGGCCCGCCGCGGTCCTCTCGGGCCACACCGACTACGTGATGTCCGTCGCCGTGGACCCCTCCGGGACGACGCTGGCCACCGGCGGGTTCGACCAGTCCGTGGTGCTGTGGGACCTGCGCGGCCCGGTGCTGACGGCGCGCCCGTTCACCGAGGTCTCGCAGGCCGCGTACAGCCCGGACGGCACTCTCCTGGCCACCGCCGACGCGGACCACACCGTACGGCTGTGGGACGTGGCCCGGCACCGGGTGGTCGGCACGTTCACCGGCCACCACGAGAGCGTGTTCTCGGTGGCGTTCGCGCCGGACGGCCGCACCCTCGCGTCGGCGGGCTCGGACGGCACGGTCCGGCTGTGGGACGTCCCGTCGCGGCGCGCGCTCGCGACCCTCACCGGCCACACCGGGGACGTGTTCTCAGTGGCGTTCGCACCCGACGGCCGCACGCTCGCCTCCGCGGGCGCCGACCGCACGGTCCGGCTGTGGGACGTCGCGACCCGCCGTCAGCTCACCGTCCTGGCCGGTCACACGGACTCCGCCAACGATGTCACGTTCAGCCCGGACGGCCGCACCCTGGCCAGCGCGGGCGACGATCTGACGGTACGGCTGTGGGACACGACCGGTCACCGTCTGCTCGCCACCCTCACCGGTCACACCGGCGCCGTACGGGGCGTGGCCTTCAGCCCCGACGGATCGACCCTCGCGAGCGGCGGCAACGACGGCACGGTCCGGCTGTGGGACGTCCGCCACCGCCGCCTGGCGGCCTCCCTGACCGGCCACACCGGATCGGTGCGCGGTATCGCCTTCTCCCCGGACGGCCGACTCCTCGCGAGCAGCGGCAGCGACCGTACGGTACGGCTCTGGGACGTGCCCGGACGGCGGCCCTGGGCCACCCTCACCGGGCACACCAACGCCGTGTGGGGCGTCGTCTTCGCCCCTGGTGGGCGGACGGTGGCCAGCAGCAGCAACGACGGGACCGTACGCCTGTGGGACCTGGATCTCGGCGCCCGGCTCAGCCGGATCTGCCTGCTGAGCCGGGCGACCGGTCCGCGGGAGCGCAAGGCGCTGATGCCGGGGCTGCCCGTGTCCCTCCCGTCCGGCTGCCCTCGGACCTGACCGGCGCGTCAGTGGGCCAGGTGCCGTTCGATCGTCTCCACCTTCGAGGTGAGGCCGTCGGTCACTCCGGGGCGGATGTCCGCCTTGAGGACCAGGGAGACACGGGGGGCTCTCGCCTCCACGGCGGCCACCGCTCGTCGGACGACCTCCATCACCTGGTCCCACTCGCCCTCGACGGAGGTGAACATCGCGTCGGTGCGGTGGGGCAGGCCGGACTCGCGGACCACGCGGACCGCGTCGGCGACGTACTCCCCCACGTCCTCGCCGACCCCGAGCGGGGTCACGGAGAAGGCGACGATCATGCGTTGACCACGCCTTCCTGGCGGGCGCGGGACGCGATGACCTCGTCCTCGGCGGCCCGCTTGAGCTTGCGCTCGGCGAAGAAGCCGCCGGTGGGCAGGACGGAGAGGACGAAGTAGAGGGCCGCGGTCCGCAGGGGCCACTTGGTGCGGTTCCAGGCGTCGGCCCAGAAGACGACGTACAGGATGAACAGGACGCCGTGGACCATGCCCATCACCGGCACCGCGTTGAAGTCCGTGGTCCGCTTCAGGACCGAGCAGACCAACAGGAGCAGGAACGAGACGGCCTCGGGGGCCGAGACGAGGCGGAGGCGTCGGAGGGCGGTGGCGGTCTTGAGGTCCACGGGTCACCTTCGGTGGGAGACAGGTCGCTCTTTGTGAACGGAAGCACAAGCGTTCGCCCATTGTGACAAACGGCGGCGGGGAGACGCGCGAGGGGGTGGACCCCTGTCGGCGACGTCACCCTGCCGCTACCGTCCCAGCGTGGCGATGTTCCGACTTCAAGGCAGCAAGGTGCTCGCCGTCGACATGACCGGGGACGCCGTGAAGGCGAAGAACGGCTCGATGGTCGCGTACGACGGGCAGATGGCGTTCAAGAAGCTGAGCGGGGGTGGGGAAGGGCTGAGGGGGATGGTGACGCGGCGCCTCACCGGTGAGCAGATGACCGTGATGGAGGTGCGGGGGCAGGGGACGTGCTGGTTCGCCGACCGGGCGTCCGAGATCAACCTCGTCCGGCTCCAGGGGGACAAGCTGTACGTCGAGTCGAGCAATCTGCTGGCGACCGACGCCGGGCTGCGGACCGGGACGACCTTCACCGGGCTGCGCGGGGCCTCGCAGGGCAACGGGCTGTTCACCACGACCGTCGAGGGGCACGGGCAGGCGGCGATCATGTCGGACGGGCCGGCGGTGGTGCTGCGGGTGAGCGCGCAGTACCCGCTGATCGTCGATCCGGGGGCCTACATCGCCCATCAGGGGAATCTGCGGCAGTCGTTCCAGTCCGGTGTGACGTTCCGCACCTTCTTCGGGGAGGGCGGGGGCGAGGCCTTCCAGATCCGGTTCGAGGGGGACGGGCTGGTGTACGTGCAGCCGAGTGAGCGCAACACCATCGCGGGGGATGTGTGACATGGCCTTCCGTGAGATCAACTCCAAGATGGTCGAGGCGACGGTCCTGCCCGGGCAGCGGCTGTTCAGTCAGCGGGGCGCCATGCTCGCCTACAAGGGCGAGGTCTCGTTCACGCCCAACATCCAGGGTGGGCAGGGCGGGATCATGTCGATGATCGGGCGGCGCGTCGCCAATGAGGCGACCCCCCTGATGAGCGTCGAGGGCAGCGGAACCGTGCTGTTCGGGCACGGCGGGCACCATGTGCAGATCATCAACCTCACCGGCGACACCCTGTACGTGGAGGCGGACCGGCTGCTGGCCTTCGAGGGCACGCTCCAGCAGGGGACGATGTTCATGGGCTCCCAGGGCGGCGTCATGGGCATGGTGCGGGGACAGGTCACCGGACAGGGGCTGTTCACCACCACCCTGAAGGGGCACGGGTCGGTCGCCGTGATGGCGCACGGCGGGGTGTTCGAGGTGCCGATCACCCCCGGGCGGGCCGTCCATGTGGATCCGCAGGCCTATGTCGCCCACCACGGGGACGTCCGCAACAAGCTGTCGACGGCGCTGGGATGGCGGGACATGGTGGGGCGCGGCTCCGGCGAGGCGTTCCAGCTGGAGCTCAGCGGGAGCGGCACGGTGTACGTCCAGGCCTCGGAGGAGAAGCTGTGAGCATGTACGGGGCCGCGGGTGGCGGGCCGACGGTCCACGACCCCATGACGCTGCCGGTCGACGACAACGTGAACAAGTACACCTTCTGCGTGGAGCTCAAGGGGAGCCAGTGGTTCCTGCAGAAGGGGAAGATGATCGCCTACTACGGGTCGATGGAGTTCAACGGGATCGGACACGGCCGACTCGACCGACTTGTCCGTACGTCCTTTCATTCGCCACTGCACGCGAGCGACTGGGTCGTGGCGGAGGGCTCGGGCAAGATGCTCCTGGCCGACCGGGCCTTCGATGTGAACTCCTACGACCTCGAAGACGGCAATCTGACCATTCGCTCCGGCAATCTGCTCGCTTTTCAGCCAAGTCTCGCTCTCAAGCAGTCGATCGTGCCGGGCTTTCTGACACTGATCGGAACCGGAAAGTTCGTGGCCGCGTCCAACGGTCCGGTGGTGTTCATGGAACCCCCGATCCGGGTGGACCCGCAGGCGCTCGTCGGATGGGCCGACTGCCCCTCGCCGTGCCACCACTACGACCATGGCTACCTGACGGGCGTCATGGGCGGTCTACGTGCGATGACGGGCCTCGGAGGGGCCTCCGGGGAGGAGCACCAGTTCGAGTTCGTGGGGGCCGGTACGGTCCTGCTCCAGTCCTCCGAGACCCTCATGGCCGAGCAGGCCACGGGGGCGGTTCCGCACGAGCCCGGTGTGCCCGGTGGCGGAGGGGTGCCCACAGGCCCTTCACAGCAAGCGGGCGCACCGCGCCTTCCCGGACAGCTGGGAGACCTCCAGCGTCGCTTCGGGCTGTGAGCGGTAGTCTGCGGAGTGTGACGTCGAACGTGTGCGCGCCGTCACGCGAAAACCCTCACTAGTTCGCTTTTCAACATCTTAGGTAGACTTCATTCATGGAGACCGAGACGGCCACGCCCTGGCTGACCGATGCGGAGCAGTGCGCCTGGCGCACCCACCTGGAGGTCAACAGGTTGTTGACATACCAGCTCGAGAAGGATCTGCAGCCGTTCGGCCTGACAATGAACGACTACGAGATCCTGGTGAACCTCTCGGAGTCGGAGGACGTGCGGATGCGGATGAGCGACCTCGCGTCCGCCACCCTCCAGTCCAAGAGCCGCCTCTCCCACCAGATCACCCGCATGGAGAACGCGAACCTGGTCCGCCGTGAGAACTGCGAGTCCGACCGGCGCGGACTGTACGCGGTGCTGACCGAGCACGGCATGGAGACGATGAAGAAGGTCGCGCCCCATCATGTGGCGTCTGTGCGGAGGCACTTCATCGATCTGCTGGCCCCCGAGTCCCTGTCGGAACTCGACAAGGCGCTCAAGCCCGTCGCACAGCACCTGCGGGGGCAACGGGGGCGACCCTATCGCGGCTCTGGGGGCGGGTGGCGTAGCTCCAGCTCAATTTGGGTGCCGATCCTGACAGAGCAAAGGCACTCCTACAAGTGATTCCGTTG
>NZ_JBEXCS010000071.1:0-52696 GCF_040605395.1 Streptomyces sp. NPDC005648
GCTGCGCTACCGGGTCGAGGTGGAGAAGGGCATCGACCTGTCCGCCGCGGACGTCGCGCGGCACCCGATCGAGTGACGGCACACAAGACTCACCTTGCGACACGGGTGTCAGTGGTTCAGCAGGCCCGTCGCCTCTCCCAGGACCGGGATGCTGCCGATCGACGACGCCTGGGCCACCGGGGCGGTCAGCATCTGGGAGTTCAGGGACTTGAAGTCGGCGAGCTGGGTGCCCACGCCGTTGTCGAGGGGGTCCACGCCCGTGCCGGCGAGGGGGTTGGGCTTGAGGGCGGAGACGGGGCCGGTGACATAGCCGACGGTGCCGGTGAGGGCCTGGAGGCCCGCCTGGGGGTCGACGCGGCCCAGCGACGTGGGCCGGGTGTGCACCACCTCGTTCAGCACCGGCGCGGTGTCCGCGGAGGCCGTCGCGGCACCCGCCCCGAGCGCCGCACCCGCCGTCGCGAGGGCGACCAGGGCGCGCTGGGCGGTCGGAGTCGGGGAAGACGAGTGTCGTGCCATCGCTGCTGCCACCTTCTACTGCGTTCTCATGCACAGGGTAATCAGGTCGACACGTAGGGTAGTTGAGGTGTGACGCGCGCTCCAAAGACGACCCGCGGGGTCGGCAGGGCGTACGGAATACGTCAAACTGGTGTCCCGTGAGCATCCATCGCCCCTCCCCCGCCCGTGTCGTGCTGCTCTGCGGTCCCTCGGGCTCGGGCAAGTCCCTGGTCGCCGCCCGCTCCGGCCTTCCCGTGCTGCGTCTCGACGACTTCTACAAGGAGGGCGACGACCCGACGCTGCCGCTGGTGGCGGGGAGCTCCGACATCGACTGGGACCACCCGGACTCCTGGGACACGGACATCGCCGTGGCCGCCATCGCCGAACTGTGCCGCACGGGCCGTACGAACGTCCCCGTCTACGACCTCTCCCTGTCCGCCCGCACCGGCGAGGAGGCCGTCGACATCGGGCGGACACCGCTGTTCATAGCGGAGGGCATATTCGCGGCCGAGATCGTCGACCGCTGCCGTGAGTTGGGCCTGCTGGCGGACGCCCTGTGTCTGAACCGCGGCCCGGTCCGCACGTTCCGCCGCCGCTTCCTGCGCGACCTCAAGGAGGGCCGCAAGTCGGTGCCCTTCCTGCTGCGCCGCGGCTGGCGTCTGATGCGCCAGGAACGCACGATCATCGCCCGCCAGACCTCCCTCGGCGCCCACCCCTGCGACCGGGACGAGGCCCTGGGCCGCCTGGCCGCGGCCGCGGTCGGGCGGCGCCCCGCACACACCACGGATACGGCGCCCTCAGCGTCGTAGAGGCGCACCCGGGCATACGAAAGCGGGACTGGACGGACCCCCCGGCCCTCCAGTCCCGCTTCCCCCGTTCCCCCGTGGTGCTTCCCCCGTGATCCCCCGTTTCCCCGTTTTCCTTCGGTGCTTCCCCCGTTGTGGTGCTTCCCCCGTGGGTCCCCCGTGACCCCCGTTGGCCCCCTCGGACCGTTCCCCCGTTACCGCTCCCCCGTGTTCCTTGCTTCCCCCCCGACCCTCAGGCGACGAGCTCCCCGAAGGCGTTCTCCTCGTCACGGCCGAAGCTGAGGACCTCGTCCTCGCGCAGCCGGCGCAGGGAGCGCCAGATGCTGGACTTCACCGTGCCGACACTGATGTCGAGGATCTCCGCGATCTCCGGGTCGGTGCGGCCCTCGTAGTAGCGAAGGACCAGCATCGTGCGCTGGAGTTCGGGGAGGCGGGCGAGCGCCTGCCACAGGACCGCGCGCAGCTCCGTGCCGCGCATCGCGTCCGTGTCGCCGGGCGTCTCCGGCAGCTCCTCGGTCGGGTATTCGTTCAGCTTGCGGCGGCGCCACGCGCTGATGTGCAGGTTGGTCATGGTCCGGCGGAGGTACCCGCCGACGGCCGCCTTGTCGCTGATGCGGTCCCATGCCTTGTACGTCGAGAAGAGGGCGCTCTGGAGGAGGTCCTCGGCCTCGAAGCGGTCACCGGTCAGGTGGTAGGCGGTGGCGTACAGGGAGGCGCGACGCTCCTGGACGTAGGCGGTGAACTCCGCCTCCGACAGCGAACGGCGTTCCCCCGTGTCCTCCCTGTACGCGCTTCCCCCGTGCGGTTCCCCCGTGAAACCGTCAACCACCGTCATGTACACGGTGTGCTGACGCCCGGCGCCGCGAGCGCACCCCCGCCCGCTCACGGCGCCGGACTCCTTGGAACCCCGGCCCCCGTTCACGTCGTGCAGGCGCGTGATCACTGCGCTATTGCTGTTGCTGTGCAGCGTGTTCATCTCGCGCCCCCCGTCGTGGACTTCCGGTGTTCGGCTTGCTCAGGCGGTGTATCCGTGCGGTGCTTGTTTGCCTGTGCCGAGAAGCTTGCCCTCGCACCTTCATGGCCGTGTCCGCCGACTGTCACAGACCTGTCACAGGGGTAGGCCCAGTGGTCGATCTCAGCGGGGCCACAGGGCGGTCACAGAGAAGAGCGCTACGTGCACGTAGGTGTACAGGAGTCGAAACACCGCCCCACCATGGGCCAGAATGAGCCCCGTGCCTTCCCTGTTGCTGATCGAGGACGACGACGCCATCCGTACGGCCCTGGAGCTGTCTCTTACGCGCCAGGGACATCGGGTTGCCACCGCTGCCACCGGTGAGGACGGTCTGAAGCTCCTGCGCGAGCAACGGCCGGACCTGATCGTGCTGGACGTGATGCTGCCCGGCATCGACGGGTTCGAGGTGTGCCGGCGCATCCGGCGCACCGACCAGCTGCCGATCATTCTGCTGACCGCCCGGAGTGACGACATCGACGTCGTGGTCGGACTGGAGTCCGGCGCCGACGACTACGTGGTCAAGCCGATCCAGGGCCGGGTGCTGGACGCCCGTATCCGGGCCGTGCTGCGGCGCGGCGAGCGGGAGTCGACCGACGCGGCGAGCTTCGGCAGCCTGGTCATCGACCGCGCCGCCATGACCGTGACGAAGAACGGCGAGGACCTGCAGCTCACACCCACCGAGCTGCGGCTGCTGCTGGAGCTGAGCCGGCGGCCGGGGCAGGCGCTGTCCCGGCAGCAACTGCTGCGGCTCGTCTGGGAGCACGACTACCTCGGCGACTCCCGGCTGGTGGACGCCTGCGTCCAGCGGCTGCGCGCCAAGGTCGAGGACGTGCCGTCGTCCCCGACGCTGATCCGTACCGTGCGCGGCGTGGGCTACCGGCTGGACACGCCTCAGTGACGATCGCGCAAGGGGGGGTTCGCGGCTGGGCCGCGCACCGCAAGGGACATCTCTCACGGCTGCGGTTCACCAGTCTCCGGCTCCGGCTGGTGGTGGTGTTCGGCCTGGTGGCGCTCACCGCGGCCGTCTCCGCGTCCGGGATCGCGTACTGGCTCAACCGCGAGGCCGTGCTCACCCGCACCCAGGACGCGGTGCTCGGCGACTTCAAGCAGGCGATGCAGACCCGGGCCGGCACCCTGCCCGCTCGTCCCACACAGGACGAACTGCAGCACACCGCCGGCCAGATGGCCAACAGCAGCCAGCGCTTCAGCGTGCTGCTCGTCGCGCGGAACTCCAAGGGCGAGACGGTGTACGGCAGTTCGGGCGGCCTCGACGGCTTCTCGCTGCGGGACGTGCCCGAGTCGCTGCGCGCGGCGGTCGACAAGAAGCAGTCCGTCGACCCCGGCTCGGGCAACAAGTACGCGTACCACCTCTACTGGCAGCGCGTCATCGACCACGGCACGCCCTACCTGGTCGCCGGCACCCGGGTGATCGGCGGCGGCTCCACCGGCTACATGCTCAAGTCGCTGGAGCCCGAGGCCAAGGACCTCAACTCCCTGGCCTGGTCGCTGGGGATCGCCACCGGCCTCGCGCTCGTCGGCTCGGCCCTGCTCGCCCAGGCCGCCGCGTCGACCGTGCTGAAGCCCGTACAGCGCCTGGGAGTCGCCGCCCGCCGCCTCGGCGAGGGCAAGCTCGACACCCGGCTGCGGGTCTCCGGGACCGACGAACTCGCCGATCTGTCGCGGACGTTCAACGACGCGGCGGAGGCGCTGGAGAAACGGGTCGACGACATGGCCGGGCGCGACGAGGCGTCCCGCCGCTTCGTCGCGGACATGAGCCATGAACTGCGTACCCCGCTCACCGCGATCACCGCCGTCACCGAGATCCTGGAGGAGGAGCTGGAGGCGGAGTCCGGGTCGATCGACCCGATGATCGAGCCCGCCGTCCGGCTCGTGGTCAGCGAGACCCGGCGCCTCAACGACCTCGTCGAGAACCTCATGGAGGTCACCCGCTTCGACGCGGGCACCGCCCGGCTGGTCCTGGACGACGTCGACGTGGCCGACCAGATCACCGCCTGCATCGACGCCCGCGCCTGGCTGGACGCCGTCGAACTCGACACCGAACGCGGTATCCACGCCCGCCTCGACCCGCGCCGCCTTGACGTCATCCTCGCCAACCTCATCGGCAACGCGCTCAAGCACGGCGGTTCGCCGGTGCGGGTCGCGGTGCGCACCGCGGACGACCAGGTGGTGATCGCCGTACGGGACCACGGCCCCGGCATCCCGGAGGACGTCCTGCCGCACGTGTTCGACCGCTTCTACAAGGCGAGCGCGTCCCGTCCCCGCTCCGAGGGCAGCGGCCTCGGCCTCTCCATCGCCCTGGAGAACGCCCATATCCACGGCGGCGAGATCACCGCCGCCAACTCGCCCGACGGCGGCGCGGTGTTCACCCTGCGCCTGCCGCGCGACGCGTCGGCGCTCACCCAGGAGGCCGACGGCGAGGCCAAGCAGGGGGACGCCTGATGAACGTACGACGTCTGCTGGCGCTGCCCGTCCTGGCCGTGCTGCTCACCGGCTGCGGCATCCGTTCCACGGAGGTGCCGACGGACTTCGGCGCGGCGCCCTCGCAGGTCATGTGCTCACCGGCCGAGCCGGACGTCTCGGCGCAGGCCTCGCGCGGGCTGCCGGTCCGGGTGTTCCTGCTGTGCGGCTCGTCGCTGGTGGCCGTCGACCGGACGGTACGGGTCCCGGACGGCACCGCGGACTCCCAGCGGCGCGTCCTGGTGGCGCAGGGGCTGCTGGACCAGCTGGCGGCGACACCGTCGGCGGCCGAGAAGGAGGCCGGGTACACGACGGACGTACGGGGCGGTATGAACGTCTCCGGACCGCGCTCCGGCGATCCCGACGACACCCTCCGGCTGAGCACCCGCCCCGACGACCTCACCTCCTACGCCCTGGCCCAGGTCGTCTGCACGTTCTCCGACTCGGCGGCGGCGGAGGGCGACGGCTCGGTCATCCTCGGCGGCCCCGCCAAGACCCCGCCGCGCCGCTACGAGTGCACGGACGAGGTCCGCTCCCGCCCGGGCAGCGAACAGCCGCCGTCGAGCCGGGTTACGGGCGGCTGACGTACACATGTGGTGCAAGCCTCATGAAGGTACGTAGGGGGATCCCGGAACCGTTCCGGGCGGGGGGTGCGTCTAGGGGGGCGTGCAGCGTCAAGGCTTCATCGGCGGCAACGCCGCGATCAGCGTCCGTGTGACAGGGGGTGTCCTCCTTGTCGCACACCTCGCGTTCGTCGCCTGGCTCACGCTGCGTCCGCTGGACGTGCCCTGGGTGACGCCGCCCAATGTGCGCCCGTTCGCGGGCATCCGGGCCGACCTGGTGCTCGGCTGGGCGGTGGCGGCCCGGCGCATCGCCGAGGGGCTCGCCCTTCTCGCGCCGCTGGGCGTGCTGCTCCCGATGGCCCACGGCAGGCTGTGGTCCTCTCCGCTGGGCTCCCTGCTCCGCACGGTCGCCACCGGCTTCCTGGTCTCCCTCGGCATCCTGCTGCTGCAGACGGGCGTGCCCGGCCGCGTCCCCGACGTCGACTCGCTGCTGCTGAACACGGTCGGTGTGGCCATCGCCCATCTCGCCGTCGTCCCCGCGTCCCGCACCTGGCTCCGCCGCAGGTCCGAGCGGCAGCAGGTGGCGGCCCTCCGCCAGGAGGAAGCGAGTCAGGGTCGTACCCCGACGTTTCCCAGGGTCGGCATAGCTCCGTAGAGTGACGCTTCGCGAGCTTCGGGTACGTAGCGTTGTGAACAGATGAGGAAGCCGTACCGGGCACCTCGTACCGACGCTCACCAGCCCAATCAAAGGAGCCGCACATGTCCGCCCTTGTCCGCCCCACCCACGGCCGCATGATCGGCGGAGTGTGCGCCGGTCTGGCGCGGCGCTTCGGCACCTCGGCGACCACGATGCGGGTGATCTTCCTGCTCTCCTGCCTGCTGCCGGGCCCCCAGTTCCTGCTCTACATAGCCCTGTGGATCCTGCTGCCCTCGGAGGACAAGGCGGCCCGCACCGCCTGGTGACGACCCACACCGCGCGTATACGCCGATGGGGCGCACCCCGTGTCCGGAGGGTGCGCCCCATCGGCGCGCTCAGGGGCTAGTCGCTTCCGGGGTCAGCCCAGCGGGACGCCGTTCACGGGCAGACCGTGCGTGGGCAGGCCCGTCTGGCCCACGGGGAGCCCGCCCAGGAGGCCGGCGACCGGGGCGGTCGGGCCGTCGGAGAGCACCTTCGTCGCGGCCGGCTGCGCCGCGGCCACACCCGAGTCGAGGGCGGCCTTGCCCTGGGCCACCGCCTCACCGGCACCCGGCAGCGCCGCGGAGAGGTTCTCCGCCGGGAGCGTCTTGGTGACGGTGTCCAGCGCCCCGGTGGCGTCCGGGAGCGCCGGAGCCGCGTTCGCGGCGCCCGCGCCGACGGCGGCGAAGGCGGCACCGAGGGCGGCGACACCGAGGGTCTTGGCAGCAGACTGCTTCATGGAATGCGTCCTCGAAATGGAGTTACGGGGATGTGAGCGGTCCACGACCGTAAACATGCGAACCCGCCCGCCGCAAACATCGAAATGCGGACGGATTGTGAACACCCGTCCGCATTCCGACCCCGCCGCTGTCCCCCGATCAGCCCTCCGCGTCCACAGAACCGCTGGTGGAGGCGGTCTGCTGGAACAGCCATTCGGACTTGAGCTCGGCATACCCGGGTTTGACGACGTCATTGATCATCGCGAGTCGTTCATCGAAAGGAATGAACGCTGATTTCATCGCATTGACGGAGAACCACTGCATGTCATCGAGCGTGTAACCGAATGCGTCGACAAGATGCTCGAATTCCTGGCTCACGCTGGTCCCGGACATCAGCCGGTTGTCGGTGTTCACCGTGGCCCGGAAGTGCAGTCGCCGCAGCAGCCCGATCGGGTGCTCGGCGTACGAGGCGGCGGCCCCCGTCTGCAGGTTGGAGCTGGGGCACAGCTCCAGGGGGATGCGCTTGTCCCGTACATAGGAGGCGAGCCGGCCGAGCTTCACCGAGCCGTCGGCCCCCACCTCGATGTCGTCGATGATGCGCACCCCGTGCCCGAGCCGGTCGGCGCCGCACCACTGGAGGGCCTGCCAGATGGAGGGCAGCCCGAAGGCCTCACCGGCGTGGATGGTGAAGTGGTTGTTCTCGCGCTTCAGGTACTCGAAGGCGTCGAGGTGCCGGGTGGGCGGGTAACCGGCCTCGGCACCGGCGATGTCGAAGCCCACCACCCCCAGGTCCCGGTAGCGGTTGGCGAGTTCGGCGATCTCCAGGGCGCGTGCGGCGTGCCGCATGGCGGTGAGCAGGGCGCCGACGCGGATCCGGTGGCCGTTGGCGCGCGCCAGCTGCTCGCCCTCCCGGAAGCCCTGGTTGACGGCCTCGACGACCTGTTCCAGTGTCAGACCGCCGTCGAGGTGCTGCTCGGGCGCGTACCGCACCTCGGCGTAGACGACCCCGTCCTCGGCGAGGTCCTCGGCGCACTCGCGGGCGACCCGGACGAGGGCGTCCCGGGTCTGCATGACGCCGACGGTGTGGGAGAAGGTCTCCAGATACCGTTCCAGGGACCCGGAGTCGGCGGCCTCCCGGAACCAGATGCCCAGCTTGCCCGGGTCGGATTCCGGCAGCCTGGAGTAGCCCGTCTCCCGGGCGAGTTCGACGATCGTCCCGGGGCGGAGGCCACCGTCCAGGTGGTCGTGCAGCAGAACCTTCGGCGCCCGGCGGATCTGGTCCGGCGTCGGGGTGTTCGAGATGGTCTGGCTCGTCATCTCCGCACTCTAACTCCTACGCGCGTAGATCGCGCGTTGTACAACTCCGTCGATACGTAACGGTGACCGCGAGGAGGGGTGGCGTACACCAGGGCTTCTGACACTGTTCTGTCATGGCACACCAAGCGACGCCGGTACGACGGGCCCGGCTGGGGAGGGCGATCGGTCCGGAGCCGACGGCGGTGAGCGCAGTGGTGCTGCTGCTCCCCGGCGGTGACGAGGAGTCGGATCGCAGACCGTCCCCCATGCTGGCGGCGGCATCCGTACGGGCGTTGGGGCGCAGACTGGCCCGCGCCGGCCGTGCGGACGGGCTGGCCGCGCATGTCGTCCACTACCGGTACCGGGGCTGGAACGGCAGCGCGGCGCATCTGGCACGGGACGCGGAGTGGGCCGCCGACGAGGTCGTACGGCGCTACGGGGACGTCCCGGTGTGTCTCGCCGGGTTCGACATGGGCGGGCGGGCGGCGCTGCGGGCGGCCGGGCACGAGGCCGTCAACTCCGTGCTGGCGATCGCTCCTTGGCTGCCGGAGGAGGACATGGCGGCTTCGCCTGAACCGGTGAAGCAGCTGGTGGGCCGGCGGGTGCTGATCGTGCACGGCACGAACGACGTGGTCTCCGACCCCGAGCTGTCCTTCCGGCTGGCGGCGCGGGCGAAGAAGGCGAACCGGGATGTGTGCCGCTTCGAAGTGCACTCCGACGGCCACGGGTTGCACCAGTACCGGAGCGAAGTCCAGGCGCTCGCGGAGGACTTCGTGATGGGAGCGCTCTTCGGCCGGGCCCTGTCCCGCCCGGTCCAGGACGCACTGGCCGCACCACCACCGCTGGGGCTGCGGATGCCGTTGGCGGCGGGGTTCGGGAAGTCGTTGCGGCGATAGGGCCTACCCGGAGTGAGACTCCACGAGGGTGGCCCGGTCGCAGGTCAAGTGGCTCATCGGTAACTCGCCCTCCGCGCCGGGCAAGAAGGCGACGGCCGCGTCCGGCACCCACTGGCCGCCTTCGAGGCGCACGGTGCGTAGCGCGACGGTGTGCCTGGTGCCCTCCCTGGCCAGGAGGATCTCGTTGTAGCCGTTCTGCTCGTCCGTGTGCCGACTGCCGAGCGCCGGGGCTCCGGCGATCCGAGTGGTCCAACTGCGCCGTCCGCCGAGGAACCGCTCCGCGGCCAGAAAGGCCAGATGGGTATGACCGTGCAGGACGAGCGCGGTCTCGGCGACGGCCAGGGCCCGTTTGACCTGGCCGGCGTTGATCACCCCGGAGTACGGAGCCACCTCGACCGAGGGCACCGGGGACAGTGGATGATGCAGGGCGGCCAGTGAGGTGTACCCGGGCTCGGCGTCGAGCCGGTCCAGCACACCGCGTGCGATCACACCCGGGTCCAGCCGTTCGAAGTCCTGGATGAGCGCGCTCACCTCGTCGTCGTCGAAGGTGCTCACGAACTCGGCCTGGAAGTCGGCGAGCCGCGCACGGTCGGCGTCCTTGGCTGGCTCGCCACCGGATTCCGCACTGCCCAGCAGCGCCACTTTGAGGCCTGCGTCGGGGTATCTGACGTACAGCCTCCGCCTGGTGTGGTCCGGGTTGTGCAGGTCGGGATGCGGGTAGTCCGCGAAGACCCGGGCGAACCACTCGTGCCGGGCTCCCGGCTCGGAGTCCAGGCACAGGTCCCAGGACACATCGTGGTTGCCGCCCGCCAGCAGGATGCGTGGGTCGGCGGGCCTGAGGTCGGGGTGGTCGACGACACAGGAGGCCAGCTCCCTCAGCCAGTCCAGGGCTTGCCGACCGAACTCCTCCTGCGGACGGTTGACGAGATCCCCGGTGACGATCACGAGATGGGGGGCGAGTCCCTGCCGTGCGAGGCCGCGCACGTGGTCCAGATAGCTCTCCAGCGGTGAGCCCGCCCCGGCGAGCGCGGCCAGCCGCCGCCCCGCCTCGGTGGTGTCCTTGGCGTCGACGGTGGTGCGCAACTCCCCGCCGTGGTGCAGGTCGGATACATGGTGCACGCGCAGTACCGCGGGCAGGTGGCGGGCCAGCACCGGGTCGGCGGAGAGGCGTGCGGCGTCGGTGGCCGCGGCGCGAGGGACAGCGGCGGACCGGGGCGTCCCACTGGTGCAGGGTTCTCCGGGGACAACGGATCCTGCCCGTGCCTGCCCAGCCGCCCCCACCGGCAGACCCGCATCCTGCCACCGCCGGGCACGGAGAGCGGACCTGTGCTCTTCCGACAGGCCGTTGTGGAACCACTGATCGACATACGCGTGGCGCGTCACCGCCTCCTCGAACGCGGCGCGGCCCAAGGCCGCGATGTCCGTGGACAGTCGCGGATCCGACTCGCACATCTGGAGGGCGAGTTCGAGGAGGAAGGGGGTCTGCAGCCAGGCCGGATCCTCCTCCCCGAGGCGGGCGACGGCCTGCGGTGCCCAGTCGGGTGCCCTCTCGGCCATCCGCCCGCACTCCGCCTCGTCAAGGGCCGGCGGCATGATGACGTCCTTCGGGGAATCCGCGCCGAGCAGCGGGCCGAGCAGCCCATGTTCGGCGGGCGTGGCGAGCACCACCGGGACGGCGCCCGCGTCCCGGATCCGCCCCAGTCCGGCGGCGAGCGCCTTCGTGGCCTCCTCGCCCCGGCCACCGGAGGCCAAGGCCGGCTCGTCGACAAGAACGAGCGTGCCGGCCGGAGTGCGTGGCACCACGCGAGGGTTCGTCAGACAGGCCAGGCCGGAGCGCCGTACGGTCTCAGGGTCCGCACGTAGGTCCACACGGCGGGTGGTGCCCTCCGGCCGGACCCGTTCGACGGCCTGGGCCAGCCAGGTCTTGCCCGCCCGACGGGGCAGTACGACGAACCAGGCGACGCTGTTGGGTACTTGTCCCTCCACAAGCGGCCGGGCCCAGCCCGGCACCTTCCGCGGGGTGAACCTGATGTCGAGTTCTGGGCGGTAGGCCTGGCTCGGCCTGTAGTGGTTCATGTACGCGGCTCCTCGTCCCGCAGTGAGTTCTCGTTCCGTGCGACCCAGCCGAAGAACGGCCGGTCGTCAAGCCATTCGTCGCCGTGCCGCAGCAGACCGACCTCCCGCAGGTCCTGGCGCTGGGCCAGGGCCGCGTCCGCCGGCACCCGGCCCGGCTGCACCAACAGGGCCGCCCGGCCGGCCGGGCCGATCTCCGTCCAGCGGGCCAGGAAGTGGTGGGTCCACTCGTCGAGAAGCTTTCGGTCCAGCAGCTCTCTCAGCGCGTCCGGATCGGTCAGCGGACGCAGCGAGTTGCCCAGCACGGCGCGGACGACCGCGTCGCCGGCCGCCTGGAGGTAGAACGGCCAGGTACCCACGAGGTCGATGATCGCCGCGCCTGTGCGGTCAGGAGCGATGTCGACACCGAGGTTGGCGGCCGTACCCGTGAGGAAGGTGAGGGCGTCCCCGATCTCCAGCGGGCCGAGCACGCGCGCGTTGACGTCGTTGCCGAAACTGGAGCCGGGCACGGTGAGCGCCCACCGCACCACCCGGTTCCAGTCCTTCTCGGTCCCGGTGTAGACGAGCCACGCACCGGCCTGTCCGAGATCCCGCAGCCACGAGACCACCTGGGCGTCGTAGCGGACCATGCGACCGATCTCGTCGAGCAGGAACGCGACCCGACGCTGCCCCGTCCTGCCGCGCACCTTCTCCACCAATCGTTGCGCCGCGCCAACATCACCGCCCACATCGGCATCGAGCAGCCCAGCGAGCACGTCGGGGCTGTCCGTACCCTCCGGCGGCAGGACGACGTGCCTTACCGCGCTCGCCCCCTGGTCGCGCAGGCGGCCCCGCAGCTCTTCGAGGACCCAGGACTTCCCGACTCGACGCTGCCCGAGCAAGGCCACGGAGGTACCGGTGGCGAACCGGTCACGCAGCCAGGCCAATACCTCCTCCCGGCCTACCGGATGCCCATGCGCGTCGCCCACATGGAACTGGTCGGCCACCAGGGGGAAGTCCTCGATCCGGAACGGCCGCCGGCTCGGCTGTACCGCCCGGTCCCGTTCTTCGGCCCGAGCCGCGATCACAGCCAGCGCGTCGGTCTGGGCGCCCCGGGTGAGCGGACCCGGCAGGACGGCGATCTGGAGCTCGCGCCCGCTGCCGCTGCGCAGGGCACGGCCGGCGACCTGCTGGATCGGGACATGCCGGGCGCGGACACCGAAGGCGGCGTAGTCCTCGCGGTCCCCCAGCGACAGCACCAGCGCCTCTCCACCGAGCGAGCTGACAGCGGTGCTGCGCGTGAGTGAACCCTTGTCCCCGGTCAGGACCGTGCGGATACCGACCTGTGGGCCCTCCCGAAGCAGGGCGAACAAGTCGAGCACGGCCTGCGGATGTCCCGCCGCCTCCATGCGGGAGACGAAGCCATCCCACTCGTCGAGCAGCACCAGCAGATACGGCAGCCTGCGTGGCCCCGCGACCGCCTGCCGCTGCGCCACCAAGTTGGCGAACTGCCCTTGGTGCAGTAGTTCCTGACGACGACGCATGGTGGCCGTGAGCCGCCCCAGCAGCCGAACGACCAGTTCAGGCCGGCCCGCACCCACCACCGCCCCACAGTGCGGGAGTTCATCGAGCGCCTGGAGGGCTCCGTTGCCGCAGTCGATGCCGTACAGGTGCACGTCAGCGCTGCTGCATTGACCGGCGACCGCGGCCGCGAGAGTACGCAGGGCCTGCGAGCGTCCGCTGCGCGGTCGGCCGACGATCCGGAGGTTGGCGTCCTCTGCCAGGTCCAGCAGCGCGGGCCGCTGGGCCTGCTCCTCGGGTACGTCCTCCAGGCCGAAGGCGAGCGGAGCGAGGTCCCGTCCCTGTGCCGGGGGTTCGAGATCGGTGAGGTGCACGACGTCGCCGAGCGGGGGAAGCCAGGGCGGGGCAGGGGCAGGTACGCCGAGGACGGTAGCTGCGTGCTGCAGCGCCCCCACGAGAACGTCCAGATCCTTGGTCACCGAACCCGGCGCGTACGTCGGACCTGGATCGGGTCCTAGCGTCAGTTCGCGCACGTGGACGCTCGGCCGACCGTCGACGGCCCGCTCGACCCGGTCCAGTACCCGGGCGAACTGGACCTGGGTCAACTCGCTGACGCCGGTGCGCACATACGCCCTCCCGGGCGCGGTCTTCGGGATGCGGGCGGCGTCTCGGGCGCCGATGGCCATCTCGCTGTCCTCGGCCGACGCCGTGCGCAGGGCGATACGGAGGTTGGTGTTGGCCTGGATCACCCGGCGATTACGGCCGGCCGGCTGCTGCGTGCCCAGGATGAGGTGGATGCCGAGCGAACGGGCTCGCGCGCCGAGCTCCACCAATCCCTCGACGAAGTCCGGCATCTCCTCGGAGAGCAAGGTGAGTTCATTGACCACCACTACGAGCCGGGGCAGCGGGGGAAGGGCTAGATGGGGCGAGCGCCGACGTAGGCCCGCGTAGTCTTCGATGTCCTTCGTGGACGTCTTGATGAGCTGCCGCTCCCTGCGCCGCAGTTCGGCCGCAAGGGCGGTCAGCACGCGCTCCCCGAGTCGGGAGTCGAGATCGGTGGCCGACGCCGCCGTGTGAGGCAAGCCGGCCAGGACGCCCAGTTCGGACCCACCCTTGTAGTCGATGAGCACGAAGTTCATCTCGTCCGGGCGGTTGCTCACCGCCAGGGACGCGATCCAGGTCCGCAGAAACTCCGTCTTCCCCGAACCCGACGCTCCGCAGACAAGCGCGTGCGGACCTTGACCGACCAGATCGAGGGCGAGCGGGCCGTCGTGGGCCATGCCCACCGGCGCGATGGTGCCACGGCCGTATTCGGACCATTGAGAAGCGATCTCCATCCCGTCGGGGTCCGGCAGGCTGAGGAGATCGAGGAGGCGGCAGGAGGCGAGGGGGGCGTCGTTCTGCACGGTGGCGTCGCGGAGCGGGGCGAGGGTACGGGCGGTCTCATCCAGCCAGGCGGGGGTGACAAGGTCCAGGGAGTCGATCTCCCTCCGCATGATCTCCGAACTCGGCGGCCGGGGGCGTCCGCCGGTGATGGCTTTGCCGACGAGTAACGCCCCTGTCCGTGACTCCGGGCGCCACTCGATCGCGGCCGGGCACTCGGCGGGCAGCAGGCGCAGCTCCGACTCCAGGCAGATCGAGTAGATACCTAGCCCGGGTCCTTCACGCAGGATCTGGGTCATGGGGGACGAGGCACGCAGCCCACGCACTCCATCGAACACCACTACGACGGCCGGCTGCTTTTTCGCGCGGCTCTCCTTGTCACGGGTGCGCTGCGCGGCCCGGGCCTCCAGCAACTCCATGACGGGCCCGATTTTCTGATCAATGCCGACCGCGGGCAGCCAGCGCAGGAACCGCCACACGTCGTCGAGGGGTCCGTCACTGAAGATGTGAAAGGTGACCTCGGCCGGGCTGTGCAGCAGAGCCGCCTGCGCGACGAGCCAGGCGCAAATGGACCGGGACTCAGCCATGTTTCCACCGGCGATGCCCAGCACGCCTGCCACACCTAGGGGCACGGTTCTCGGGTGCCCGGATCCGTCCGTCCCGCAGCGCAACGCGAGGAAGTCGACGTCATCGGGCCGACGCTCCCACAGCCTGGGATCCGGCGCGTAGGCGGCTTTGCGCAGGGTCGTCGGACCTGGCCACAACCGCTCCACGAGATGGTCCGGAATTGTGAGCGTGCGTCGTCGTCGCCCTAGGGGCCACATCGCCTGGCGCAGGCTGGTCACCACATCACGGACTGACAGACTGGGGCGCCGACCCTCCCGAAGCGGCCGCGCGAACAGCAGTGTCCTGTTCGGCCCCGGCGACATCATGCTCGCCGGCAGCCGCACATAGTCCGGCTGCGGTATCTCCCCCACCGGCCGCGCCCCGAGCCCGACCCGGAAACCGTCGAGCAGAGGCACGTGCCCCAGCGGCATCTCCGGTGGCAGCGCGCCCCCTTCGGACAGGTACAGCGATGGTGTCCCCGGCTCCCCGCAATAGACCGCAAGCTTTCTCGCCACAGCCCGTACAGGCGTCCGCTCATCCCCCTCCAGGACGACGTCCCGCTGTTCCCCGTCCGGTGTCACCACCGTGAACTTCCACTCCACGTTGTCGCTCGCTCCCCCTTGAGACGTGCATCGGCCCGACGCCGTCAGCGTTCGGAAGCAGGGGCGGGGCTGGGCAAGGTGGGTGCGCCCGCCAGACCTCCGTCCTGCCGAAGTTGCTGGTCGGCCGAGGCGAACTCGACCATCCACGTGGCCGTTTCCGATTCGAGGCGGGCGTGTACTGCACCGATGAGCTCGGTGATGAGCCGCATCCGCAGTTCCAGGTCGGCCGTGTCCCGTGCGCCGTCCGCGGGCAGGGCGGCGTGACTCGCGGCGCGCAGGTCCTCTGTCGTCCAGCCCAGCCGGAACTCGTCGAGCCGGCTACGAAGAGCCTGGGCGGAGCTCACGTCCCGCATCCACCCGGCGGACAGTCCGAAGAAGTGGTCGAAACCCTTACAACCGGCGGCGAGCGCCAGCAGGACGTAACCCCAGCCCTGCCAGGAGCCTCCGACTGCGGTGCTGGCCAGCGGTACGGCCGTGCCCGCGACGGCGAGCACGATGGTGCAGCCGCGTACGACTCGGGAGCCGATGCGCTTGAGCCGCTTGTCCTGGTAGTACCACTCGATGGTGTCCTCGGCCTGCTGCTCAGCCCAGCGCCGCACGCTGTCCAGCGCCTCCCGCTGCTGTCCGGGCCCGATGACCCGTATCTCGGGGAAGGGCAGGCTGCGTAAGTCGCGCGGAGACCTGCGCCGGGCATCACCCGCGGCCGACGAAGTACCCTGACGCACCATCAACATGTCCCTCGAGCTGGGATATCCGGCACACCGGAGCGTAACCGGTCCCGCCCTCCCACGTCGCGCGGTACGGCGCTCTCTGCTCGGGCGCCTGCCCCCCGGGACAGCGGTCAGTTCGCGAGCAGGCGCCCCCGGCGGGAGAGCAGGAACTTCTTGAACGCGGATACCGGGGGTGTGTCCGGGTGGCCGTCCAGCCAGGCGACGCCGATTTCTCTTGCGGCTCTCGGGGCCGTGACCGTCAGTTCCGCGACTCCCGGGCGGGGGAAGGCCGGTGGGGGCAGGAGGGCGACTCCCAGGCCGGCGGCCACCAGGCCCCGTAGGGTCTCCGCCTCCTCTCCCTCGAAGGCGACGCGGGGTCTGAAGCCCGCCTCCTGGCAGAGGTCGTCGGTGATGCGGCGGAGGCCGTAGCCGGGTTCCAGGGTCACGAAGGTCTCGTCGGCGGCCTCCGCGAGGCGGATGCGGCGGCGGGTGGCCAGACGGTGGTCCGCGGGCACCACCAGGCGGAGTTTCTGTTCGTCCAGGCGGCGGGCGACCAGGTCCGGGGCGTCGGGGACCGGGGAGGTGAGGCAGAGGTCGAGCTCGCCCGCCCGCAGCTTCTCCAGCATGGCCTCGCCGTAGTTCTGGACCAGGCTGAAGCGGACTCGGGGGTGGTCGGTGCGGAAGGCCTGGATGAGGGCCGGGACGGTCTCCGCGCCCATGGTGTGGAGGAAGCCGAAGGCGACCTTGCCGGTGGTGGGGTCGGCGTCGGCCCGCACCTCCTCCGCGGCCCGTTCGATCTCGGTGAGGGCGCGCTCCACGTGGGTGAGGAAGGTGCGGCCCGCCGGGGTGAGGGAGACGGTGCGGCCGTGGCGGGCGAACAGGTCGACACCGAGGTCCTGTTCGAGGCGGGCCATGGCGCGCGAGAGCGTGGACTGGGGGACCTGGAGTTCGTGCGCGGCGCGCGTGACGTGCTCGGTGCGGGCCACCGCGGCGAAGTGGGCGAGGCGCGGGGCCAGCGACCTCGTCATCCCGGCCATGTCTTCTGTGTCACCGGACGGTGACAGGCGGGCCTGTGAGCTGTGTTGATGCACCATGGGAACGATTATGGCGATTCCATGCATTGGACGGATGAACGGGAGCGTACGTAGCTTCGAGGCATGTCTCCCGCCAGTACCGGGGCGTCCACCGTCATGGACGCCGTCTCGTCCGTCTCCGCTTCCGAATCCGCTTCCGAATCCCGTATGGCCCCGGGTGGGCCCGGCTACCGCCGGATGAGCTTCGCGCTCTTCCTCGCGGGGGTCGCGACCTTCGCGCTGCTGTACTCCACGCAGGCCCTGCTGCCGTTGATCTCGGGTGACTTCGGGGTGACGGCGAGCCGGGCGAGCTGGACCGTGGCCGCGGCGACGGGCGGGCTGGCCCTGTTCGTGCTGCCGATGAGCGCGCTGTCGGAGCGGTTCGGGCGCCGTACGGTGATGACCGCCTCACTGGCCGTCGCGGTGTCCGTGGGTCTGCTGGTCCCCTTCGCGCCCTCGCTGGGTGTGCTGGTGGTGCTGCGGGCCTTGCAGGGGGCGGCACTGGCGGGTCTGCCCGCGTCGGCGACGGCGTATCTCGCCGAGGAGGTCCGGCCGAAGGCGCTGGTCACGGCGATCGGGCTGTTCGTGGCGGGCAACAGCGTCGGCGGGATGAGCGGCCGGGTCATCACCGGCTGGGTCGCGCAGGAGTGGGGCTGGCGGGTGGCGGTCGGCGTCATCGGGGCGATCGCGGTGGCGTGTGCGGTGGCCTTCCGGCTGCTGCTGCCCGCGCCGAGGCACTTCGTCGCCGGTTCGCTGCGGCCCCGGGTGCTGGCCCGGACGGTCCGCGCCCATCTGTCCGACCCGCTGCTGTGCCGGTTGTACGCGATCGGCGCGCTGTTCATGACGGTGTTCGGCGGGGTCTACACGGTGATCGGCTACCGGCTGACGGAGGCACCGTTCGCGCTGCCGCAGGGCGTCATCGGGTCGATCTTCCTGGTGTACCTGGTGGGCACGGTGTCGGCTTCGACGGCGGGACGGCTGGTCGGCCGGCTGGGCCGCCGAGGGGCCCTCTACCTGGCCGGTGGCACCACGGCGGCGGGCCTGCTGCTGTCCCTGGCGGCCTCCCTCCCGCTGGTCCTGCTGGGCCTGGTCCTGATCACGGCGGGCTTCTTCGCGGGCCACGCGGTGGCCTCCTCGGCGGTCAGCAAGACGGCCACCACCGGGCGGGCACAGGCTTCGGCGCTGTACCAGTCGGCGTACTACATCGGTTCCAGCGCGGGCAGCACGGCGGGTGCGCTGGCCTTCCACTCCGGCGGATGGGCCGGGACGGTGGGCGTCGGGCTGCTGGCGGTGCTGGGAGTCGTGACGATCACGGTGTTCGGGACCCGTGCGGCGAGGGCGAGCGCACGCCGGGAACACCGGTCCGCGCATCTCAGCCCGTCTGGGGGTGTCCCCTCCGCGGGAGTTTGAGGACGCGCCCCCTCGGGGCCGATCGGGGATCTGGGGGGCAGCGCCCCCCCAGCACCACGGCAACCCCCGCCCACCTGCGCATTCCCCCGCTCGGCAAGCCATTGTCAGTGCCCTGCGCTAGCTTCGGACGTGCTGGGCGCGAAGGCGCGACACAGACGGCCACAGGGGTGGGTGGACGATGACGACAACGGACCTCGACGTCAGGCTCGAGAAACACCGCGTCGAGCTGACCGGTTACTGCTACCGCATGCTCGGCTCCTCCTTCGAGGCCGAGGACGCGGTGCAGGACACGATGGTCCGCGCCTGGCGGAGCTACGACAAGTTCGAGGGCCGCTCCAGCCTGAGGTCATGGCTGTACCGGATCGCGACCAACGTCTGTCTCGACATGCTGACCGCCGGCAACAAGCGCGCCCGCCCGATGGACCTCAGCGAGTCCACCCCGCTGGCCCAGGCCGCCCTCTCCCCCCGTCCGGACCACACCTGGCTGGAGCCGATGCCGGACGCGCGTGTGCTGCCCACCACGGACGACCCGGCGGAGGCGGCCGTGGCCAAGGAGTCCGTGCGGCTCGCCTTCATGGCCGCGCTGCAGCAGCTGCCCGCCAAGCAGCGCGCCGTGCTCATCCTCCGTGAAGTGCTGGCCTGGAGGGCGAGCGAGGTCGCCGAGCTGCTGGACACCTCGGTGGCGTCGGTGAACAGCGCGCTGCAGCGGGCGCGGGCCACCCTCTCCGAGCGCGAGCAGTCCGACAAGGCGGCGGGCGCGTCCGTGTCGGACCCGCTGGACGAGGAGCAGCGAAAGCTCCTCGACCGCTATGTCGCCGCCTTCGAGGGCTACGACATGGCGGCCCTGACGGCGCTGCTGCACGAGGACGCCGTGATGACGATGCCGCCGTTCGACCTGTGGCTCACGGGCCACGACGACATCACCGGCTTCATGACGACCCTCGGCTCCGCCTGCGAGGGCTCACGCCTGATCCCGGTGCAGGTCAACGGGCTGCCGGGGTTCGCCCAGTACAAGCCGGACCCGGAGACCGGCGGTTACACGCCCTGGGCGGTGCAGGTCCTGGAGATCTCAGACGGCCGGCTCACCGGGTTCCACTTCTTCCTCGACACCAAGCGGTGGTTCCCGCTGTTCGGCGTGCCCCTCCACCTCGAAGCGGAGCCCGACCAGGTCGAGCAGGGCGCGTAGGGAGGGCGCCGGATCCCGCAGCCGGATCCGTCCGCCGGCCCGCCGGGCGGCCAGCTGCAGCCGCGCCAGCAGGTCCACGGCGGTGAGGCCGGGCGGTCCGATGGCGGCGACGTCCACCACGAGGACGCTCGCCCCGGTGGACTCCAGCAGCGCGCGCACGTCGTCGCACAGCCCCCTCACCTCGTCCTGGGTGACGGGGCCGGGCAGCACGACTACGGCAGGTGTCATGGCGTCCACGAACGGTAGACCCCCGCGGCGGGCCGAACTCATCGGGTCCACCGGGCGGGGCAGCCGGTCGGGCGGCCCGTCGGGCGGCCCGTCCACCGGCCGGAATCACATTGACCTGTACACCTCCTCCCCCAGAGGGTTGGGTGTATGCCCCACGGATCATCGCCTCCCCGGACACCCCGCGGCCTCCCGCACACGCAGACCGCCGAGGCCACCCAGGCCACCGAAGCCACCCAGGAGGCGCCTTGCAGGGCGTGCTGACGGGCTTCGCGGTGATCGCCGTCGTCATCGGCGTCGGCTATGTCATCGGACGCCGGGGCCATCTCGGCGAGCACGGCCGGGAGGTCCTGACGAAACTGGCCTTTCACGTCGCTTCCCCGGCCCTGCTGTTCACCACCCTCGCCCGGGCCGACCTGTCGGTGATCTTCTCCAGCCGGCTGCTGGTGACGGCGATGAGCACGGCAGCGGCGGCAGGGGTGTTCGTGGCGGTGGGTGTCGTACGGGGCTGGGGCGTCGGGCGCACCACCATCGGCGCCCTATGCTCCAGTTACGTCAACTCGGGCAACCTCGGCATCCCGATCGCGGTGTACGTCCTGGGCGACGCCTCCCTGGTCGCCCCGGTACTCCTCTTCCAGATCATCGCGGTGACCCCGATCGCCCTGACGGTCCTGGACCTTTCCGGGAGGGGCGAGAAGGGACCGCTGTGGCTACGGCTGCTCACTCCCCTGCGCAATCCGATCGCGGTGGGCTCGCTGGCGGGGGTGGCCGTCTCCGCGACCGGCGTGAAGGTCCCGGCCCCCGTCATGGACCCGCTCACCCTGATCGGCAACATGTCGGTCCCGGCGGTCCTGCTGGCCTTCGGCATCTCCCTGTGCGGGAGCACGATGCCGGGACGGGGTGCGGAGAGAGTGCCGGTCTTCCTGTCCGTCGCGCTGAAGGCGGTGGGCCAACCGGTGGCCGCCTGGGCTCTGGCGACAGGTGTGTTCGGGCTGCGGGACCATCAACTCCTGGACGTGGTGGTGACGTCGGCGCTCCCGGCGGCGCAGAACCTGTACACGTACGCGAGCCGGTACGGGGTGGCGGAGGGGTTGGCGCGGGACTCGATCCTGCTGTCGACGGTGTCGTCGGTGCCGGTGCTGGTGGTGGTCGCCGCGTTGCTCGGGTGACTCACGTCTCGGGGAACTCGCTGGTGTCGATGACGAGGTCGAAGGGCGCGGGAAGCGTGAGGAGTTCGCCGAACTTGGCGACGGCGAGCGGGCGATAGACGTCTCCGTGCGGCTCTCCGTAGAGCGTCGCGGTGGGGCCCTCGGGCGCCCAGCGGTCGACCAGGAGGTAGAGCGGGATGCCCGCGGAGGCGTAGGCGGCCGGCTTGCTCACACGGTCGTGGCGGGCGTTCTTCCTGGAGGTGACCTCCACGACGAGTTCGGCGACGGCAGCCGGCAGGTAGGTGTCCGCCTCGGTGCACTCCTGCACTGGGGCGACCAGGATGTCCGGGATGAACATGCCGAGCCGCGAGGGGACGGCGATGGCCTGCGTCTGATAGACCCCCCAGTCCTCGGGGATCACGGAGTACAGGCGACGCTGGCTGCGGGCCGCGATCACGTTGTGACGGGGTGCGGGAGCAGGTGACACGGTGATGATCCCCTCGATGATCTCCACCTTGCTGCCCTCGGGCCAGTCCATCTCCTCCCAGAACCGGACGAGGTCGTCCCAGCTCTGCCCGGGGTCGTGGCCCACGGTGAGTGCGCCCATGGCGGTCTCCTTCGGTTGCGTCACAGATCCCAGCATGCCGAACGGGACCGGTGGCGGTCCACCGATCCCGTTCACTCGAAAGAGAAAGTCCCCTGGTCAGGCGATACGTTCCAGCACCACCGGCGACGCCGTGAACTCCGTACCCGCCACCCCGATGTCGTACGAACCCTCCACCGCCTGGAGGGCGTACTCGAAGCGTTCGGGGGTGTCCGTGTGGAGGGTGAGGAGGGGCTGGCCCTCCGCCACCGTGTCGCCGGGCTTGGCGTGCAGTTCGATGCCCGCGCCCGCCTGGACCGGGTCCTCCTTGCGGGCTCGGCCCGCGCCGAGGCGCCAGGCGGCGACACCGATGTCGTAGGCGTCGAGGCGGGTCAGCACACCCGTGGACGGGGCCTTGATGACGTGCTGCTCGCGGGCCACCGGCAGCTCCGCGTCCGGGTCGCCGCCCTGGGCCGCGATCATCCGGCGCCAGACGTCCATCGCCGAGCCGTCGGCCAGGGCCTTCGCCGGGTCGGCGTCGCGGACGCCGGCGGCGTCGAGCATCTCGCGGGCCAGGGCGATGGTCAGCTCCACCACGTCGGCCGGGCCGCCGCCCGCCAGGACCTCGACCGACTCACGGACTTCGAGGGCGTTGCCGGCGGTGAGGCCGAGCGGGGTGGACATGTCGGTGAGGAGGGCGACCGTCTTGACGCCGTGGTCGGTGCCGAGTCCCACCATCGTGGAGGCCAGCTCGCGGGCGTCCTCCAGCGTCTTCATGAAGGCGCCGGTGCCGACCTTCACGTCCAGGACCAGGGAGCCGGTGCCCTCGGCGATCTTCTTCGACATGATGGACGAGGCGATCAGGGGGATCGCCTCGACCGTGCCGGTGACGTCCCGCAGGGCGTAGAGCTTCTTGTCGGCGGGGGCCAGACCGTCGCCCGCCGCGCAGATGACGGCGCCGGTGCCGTCCAGCACCGACAGCATCTCCTCGTTGGAGAGCAGGGCGCGCCAGCCGGGGATGGACTCCAGCTTGTCCAGGGTGCCGCCGGTGTGGCCGAGGCCGCGGCCCGACAGCTGGGGGACGGAGGCACCGCAGGCCGCGACCAGCGGGGCCAGCGGGAGGGTGATCTTGTCGCCGACGCCGCCCGTGGAGTGCTTGTCGGCCGTCGGGCGGGACAGGGACGAGAAGTCCATGCGCTCGCCGGAGGCGATCATCGCGGCCGTCCAGCGGGCGATCTCACGGCGGTTCATGCCGTTGAGCAGGATGGCCATGTTCAGGGCGGCCATCTGGTAGTCGGCGACCTCCCCGCGGGTGTACGCGTCGATGACCCAGTCGATCTGCTCATCGCTGAGCTCACCGCGGTCCCGCTTGGTGCGGATGACGGAGACGGCATCCGCCAAGAAGTCGGTCATGGCTTGCTTTCCTTCCGAAGGTTCCAGAAGTCGTACGACCCCTCCGAGCCGGTCGCTTGCACAACTCGGAGGGGTCGTACGGGACTTACTTGGCGAGGTACTCGGGGCCGAAGGCCTGGGGGAGCATCTCGGAGAGCGGGAGGATTCCCGCCGGGGTCTCCAGGAGCAGGTCGGGGCCCCCGAACTCGTACAGCAGCTGACGGCAGCGGCCGCACGGGACCAGGATCTCGCCGCGGCCGTCCACACACGTGAAGTGCGTGAGGCGGCCGCCGCCCGTGCGCTGCAGCTCCGAGACCAGCCCGCACTCGGCGCACAGGCCGAGGCCGTAGGAGGCGTTCTCGACGTTGCAGCCGGAGACCGTGCGGCCGTCCTCGACCAGGGCGGCGACGCCGACCGGGTAGTCCGAGTAGGGGGCGTAGGCGTGTGTCATGGCCTCGCGAGCCAGGTCGCGCAGGGCCTCCCAGTCGACGGCGGCCGGCGTCACTTGCCCTGGCCCTTCCGGTAGCGCATACCGTCCGCCTTGGGCATCCGCAGACGCTGCGCGGACAGCGACAGCACCAGCAGCGTGACGACGTACGGGGTGGCGCCCACGAAGTCGCTCGGGACCTCGTCGGTGACCAGGTACCAGACCAGGACGCCCGCGGCCACCATGAGGCTGATGCCGCCCTGCCAGTGCGCCTTCTTGTACAGCTTCCAGCCGGCCATCGCCAGGAGCAGCACGAACAGCAGGAGCAGCAGCGCGTGGACGGTCTCGCCGCCGTTGCGCAGCTGGAGGGCGTCGGAGTAGCCGAACAGGCCCGCGCCCATGGCGAGGCCGCCGGGACGCCAGTTGCCGAAGATCATGGCGGCGAGACCGATGTAACCGCGGCCGCCGGTCTGGCCCTCCAGGTAGCTGTGCGAGGTGACCAGCGCGAGGAAGGCGCCGCCGAGGCCGGCGAGGCCGCCGGAGACGGCCACGGCCATGTACTTGTACTTGTAGACGTTGACGCCGAGGGACTCGGCGGCGATCGGGTTCTCGCCGCAGGAGCGCAGCCGCAGGCCGAACGGGGTGCGCCACAGCAGCCACCAGCTGCCGATGAACAGCACGACCGCGAGGACCGTCACGATGGACAGGTCGGTGAACAGGCCGCCGAGGATGCCGGCGATGTCCGAGATCAGGAACCAGTGGTGGTTCTCGACGGAGTGCAGCCCGCTGGACAGGCCCGGCACGTCGAAGCTGGGCAGGGAGTCCACGGGCGGGGACTGCTTGGGGTTGCCGCCCGCGTTCGCCGCCTTGCCGTCCACGAAGAAGAGCTTGGCGAGGTACTGGGTGGTGCCGAGCGCGAGCAGGTTGATCGCGACACCGGAGACGATGTGGTCGACGCCGAAGGTGACGGTCGCGACCGCGTGCAGCAGGCCGCCGAGGACGCCGAAGACGACACCGCACAGCAGGCCGAGCCAGGGGCTGGACTGCCAGCCGATCCAGCCGGCGCCGAAGGTGCCGAGGATCATCATGCCTTCGAGGCCGATGTTGACCACCCCGGAGCGCTCGGACCACAGACCGGCGAGACCGGCGAGGCCGATCGGCACGGCGAGGCTGAGCGCGGCGGAGACCTGGCCCTCGGAGGTGAGCTGGTCGGAGCCGGAGATGACGCGGACCGCGGCGACGAGCAGCAGCGCGCCGGCGACGATCATGAGGATCTGGCCGAGCGAGCGGCCGGACCGGGTGGCGGTGTCCGCCTTGGGTGCCGCGGGGGGCGGCGTGTCGGTCATCGTGGCAGTCATCACGCCACCTCCTGCTTCTGGGTCGGGGCTGCGGCCTGGGCGGCGAGCTCGGCGCCGACCCGCTGCTGCTGGCGCTTGAGTCCGTACCGGCGTACGACCTCGTAGGCGATGACGACGCACAGGACGATGACGCCCTGGATCACGCCGAGGATCTCCTTGTCGTAGCCCTCGAACTCCAGGTGGTTGGTGGTGCGCTCCAGGAAGCCCCACAGCAGGGCGCCCAGCGCGATGCCGACCGGGTTGTTGCGGCCGAGCAGGGCGATGGCGATACCGGTGAAGCCGATGCCCACGGGGAAGTCGTTGCTGAACTGGTGGCTGTCGTTGAGCAGGGTCGGCATGCCGATCAGGCCGGCGATGCCGCCGGAGATGAGCATGCTGGTCGCGATCATCTTCTTCACGGAGACACCGCTCGCGGCGGCGGCGGACTCGGACTGGCCGACGGTGCGCAGGTCGAAGCCGAACCGGGTACGGCCGAGCACGAACCAGTACGCGATGCCGACGAGCACGGCGACGACGATGAAGCCCCACAGCTCACCCGCGGCGCCGGTGTCGATCTGGAAGAAGTACGACGACTGCGGCAGCGGCTTGGTGGAGACGACCGTGCCGCCGGCCTGGAGCTCGGCGAGCTTTCCGGGCTGGAGGAGGTAGGCGATGATCGCGGTGGCGATCGCGTTGAGCATGATCGTCGAGATGACCTCGCTGACGCCGCGGGTCACCTTCAGCACGCCCGCGATGCCCGCCCACACGGCGCCGGTGCCCATGGCGCACAGGATGATCAGCGGGATGGAGATCCAGCCCGGCGTGGTCAGCGCGCCACCGAGGACGGCGGCGAAGAACGCGGCGATGCGGTACTGGCCGTCGACGCCGATGTTGAACAGGTTCATCCGGAAGCCGATGGCCACCGAGACACCCGCCAGGTAGTACGTCGTCGCCTTGTTGAGGATGTAGACCTGGCTGTCGCTGGCGGAGCCGTAGGTCAGCATGTCGCTGAACGCGGCGCCCGGGTTCTTGCCGGTGGCCAGGATCACCAGGGTGGTGACGAGGAGCGCGGCGACGACCGCGAGCAGCGGGGCGGCGATGCCGAGGAGCAGCCGCTCCTTGTCGATGCGTTGGGTCAGCTTGTTCATCGGGCGTCGTCCTCGTCGTCCTCGGCGTCCTCGGCGGAGACCGCTGCGGAGTCCCCTGTGGAGCCTTCCGCGTGCTCCAGGTGACCGGTGGCCGCACCGGTCATGGCGGAGCCCAGCTCCTCGGGGGTGATGGTGGCGGGGTCGGCGTCGGCGACCAGTCGGCCGCGGTACATCACCCGCAGGGTGTCGGACAGGCCGATGAGCTCGTCCAGGTCCGCGGAGATCAGCAGCACGGCCAGGCCCTCGCGGCGGGCCTCGCGGATGTGGTCCCAGATCGCGGCCTGCGCGCCGACGTCCACACCGCGGGTGGGGTGGGCGGCGATGAGCAGCTTGGGCGCGTGGCTCATCTCGCGGCCGACGATCAGCTTCTGCTGGTTGCCGCCGGACAGCGAGGCGGCGGTGACGTCGATGCCGGGGGTGCGGACGTCGTACGCCTGGATGATGCGCTCGGTGTCGGTGCGGGCCGCCTTGATGTCGAGCAGCTGGCCGCGGGAGTTGGGTTTCTCGGTGACATGGCCGAGGATGCGGTTCTCCCACAGCGGGGCCTCGAGGAGCAGACCGTGGCGGTGGCGGTCCTCGGGGATGTAGCCGACGCCGGACTCGCGGCGTTGGCGGGTGGGGGCGTGGGAGATGTCGGTGCTGTCGAGGGTGACCGTGCCGGAGTCGGGGGGGCGGATGCCCATGATGGCCTCGACCAGTTCCGACTGGCCGTTGCCCTCCACGCCGGCGATGCCGAGGACCTCGCCCTTGTGGATGGTGAAGGAGATGTCGTCGAGGATGATCCGCTCGACGCCGTCGAGGTCGGTCTGGGCCAGGCGCAGGCTGTCGAGCTTGAGCAGCGCGACGTCCGTGACCGTGGACTCCTCGGTCTCCGGCGTGGGCAGTTCGCTGCCGACCATCAGCTCGGCGAGCTGCTTGGGGGTGGTACCGGCCGGCTTCACCGTACCGACGGTGGTGCCGCGCCGGATGACGGTGATCTCGTCGGCGACGGACAACACCTCACCCAGCTTGTGGGAGATGAAGATGACGGTGAGGCCCTCGGCCTTGAGCTCGCGCAGGTTGTCGAAGAGGGCGTCGACCTCCTGGGGCACGAGGACGGCGGTGGGCTCGTCGAGGATCAGCGTCTTGGCGCCGCGGTAGAGGACCTTGAGGATCTCCACGCGCTGGCGGTCGGCGACGCCGAGCTCCTCCAGGAGGACGTCGGGGCGGACGTTCAGGCTGTACGCGTCGGAGATCTCCCTGATCTTCGCGCGGGCCTTGGCGCCGATGCCGTACAGCTTCTCCGCGCCCAGGACGACGTTCTCCAGGACGGTGAGGTTGTCGGCGAGCATGAAGTGCTGGTGCACCATGCCGATACCGCGGCCGATGGCGTCGGCGGGGGTGTGGAAGGTGACCGTCTCGCCGTTCACCGTGATGGTGCCCTCGTCCGGCTGCTGCATGCCGTAGAGGATCTTCATCAGGGTGGACTTGCCGGCACCGTTCTCACCGCACAGGGCGTGCACGGTGCCCGTGCGGACGGTGATGTCGATGTCCTTGTTGGCGACGACGCCGGGGAATCGCTTGGTGATGCCGCGCAGTTCGACGGCAGCGGGAGGGCTGGACGCGTTGATGGCGCACTCTCCTCGGGGAAAGGGGCTGCGTAGGGGAGGGCAGGCGTCGGCGACGCTAGCGCGGCAACTCCGCGCTACACGCGTAGAGTTGACACATTGTTATGGCTCGACGAGGGGGTTGTCGAGGCCCCCTCGTCGAGCCCGGGTTCCGGCGGGAACCGTCAGGTCAGCTGGTCTTGACCTTGATGGTGCCGTCGACGATCTTCTTCTTCGCGGCGTCCAGCTGCGGCTGGATGTCGTCGATGAAGCCACCGCTGGTGGAGAGGCTGACACCGCCCTTGGCGAGGGAGTAGATCTGGTTGCCGGTCAGCGGCTTGCCGTCGTTGACGGACTTGATGAAGTCGTAGACGCCGACGTCGACGTTCTTGACCATCGAGGTCAGGATGGAGCTCTTGTACGCGGCCAGACCCGGGATGTTGTACTGGTCCGAGTCCACGCCGATCGCCCAGGCGCCCTTGACGCCGTGGACCGCCTCGATCGAGCCGTTGCCCGAGGAGCCGGCCGCGGAGTAGATCACGTCGGCGCCGTTGTCGAGCTGGCCCGACGCGGCCTCCTTGCCCTTGGCGGGGTCGGCGAAACCGGAGAAGTCCGAGCCATGGGTCAGGTACTGGACGTCGACCTTGACCTTGGGGTTGGTGTCCTTGACGCCCTGGACGTAGCCCGCCGCGAACTTCTTGATCAGCGGGGTGTCCACACCGCCGATGAAGCCGACGTGTGCCTTCTTGGTCTTCAGCGCCGCGGCGACACCCGCCAGGTAGGAGCCCTGCTCCTCGGTGAAGGTGATGCTGTCGACGTTCTTCGCCGTCGCGACCGAGTCGATGAGGCCGAAGTTGACCTTCGGGTACTTGGGGGCGACCTTGTCGACCGAGGTGGCGTAGGAGAAGCCGACGGCGACGATCGGGTTGTAGCCGGCGTCGGCGAGGTCGGTCAGGCGCTGCTCGCGGTCGGCCTCGGTGTCCGAGGTCTTGGCGGTCAGCTCCTTGATGGAACCGCCGAACTCCTTCGCGGCCTTGTCGGCACCACGCGCGGCGGAGTCGTTGAAGGAGCGGTCACCACGGCCGCCGACGTCGTAGGCGAGACCGATCTTGATGCCGCCCTTGCCGCCGCTGGAGGAGGGGGAGGACGAGCTGTCGTTCTCGGAGGAGGTGCTGCCACACGCGGTGGCAGTCAGTGCGAGAGCTGCGGTCGCGATACACGCAGCGGAAAGCTTGGCTACCCGGCGCACGGGAGGCTCCTTCACCTGACCTGAGCGCCTTGTCGGCGCTTCATGTGAGCACCATGCCAGTGCTCGGGCCCGGACGCCCCTGCGGCGTCGGCTTCGCGGCATCGTAACGCGCGTAGATGTCGGAAACAGACCTCTTCCGAAGCCGTTATCGATTCGAGGCAAACACCCTCTGAACTCGGGGTCCCGCCCCTTCACACACCCGGATTTCGAAGTGCGCACGATTGGCTTACGGACATGTTGCGCCGGACGGCGCATTGGGTTCTGGGGGACCGGGAGGCGCGGCACCCACACGACGGCACGGTGCGGCACCCCCCCGACAGTGCGGCGGCTCAGCCCGCGGCGTCGAGCAGCGCCGCCGCCGTGAACAGCTCCACACCCACCGTGATCGCGGACTCGTCGGCGTCGAAGTCGCCCTGGTGCAGATCGCGTACGGTCCGCTCGCCCGGAGTGCGGACGCCGAGGCGGGCCATGGCGCCCGGGACGTGCTCCAGGTACCAGGAGAAGTCCTCGCCGCCGAGGCTCTGCTCGGTGCTCTCGACGGAGAGGACACCACGGCGGGCGGTCATGGCCTCGCGCAGCAGCTCGGTCGAGTCGGCGTCGTTGACGACGGGCGGGACACCGCGGACGTAGTTGATCTCCGACTTGGCGCCGTGCAGGTTGGCGACCTCGTCGATGGCCGCGACGACCAGGTCCGGCGCCTGCCGCCAGGCCTCGAGGTCGAGGCAGCGCACGGTGCCGGAGAGCTCCGCGTGCTGCGGGATGACGTTCGGGGCGTGCCCGGACTCGATACGGCCCCAGGTGATGGCGAGCCCGGCCCGGGTGTCGACCCGGCGGCCGACCAGTGCGGGCACGTCGGTGACGACACGGGCGGCGGCGGTGACCAGGTCGGTGGTCAGATGCGGGCGGGCGGTGTGGCCGCCGGGCCCGTCGAGCGCGACCTCCAGCCGGTCGCAGGCGGAGGTGATGGCGCCCTGCCTGAGGCCGATCTTCCCGACGTCCACCCGGGGGTCGCAGTGCAGGGCGAGGATCTGCCCCACACCCTCCAGCACCCCGCAGTCGATCGCGTCGGCGGCGCCGCCGGGCAGCACCTCCTCGGCGGGCTGGAAGAGCAGCCGCACGGGCCGCGGGAGCCTGCCCTGCCTGAGCAGGTCGGCGAGGACGAGACCGGCGCCCAGCACCACGGTCGTATGGACATCATGGCCACAGGCGTGCGCACGGTCCGGCACGGTCGAGCGGTACGAGCACTCACTCTTCGTGTCCGGGATGGGCAGCCCGTCGATGTCGGCCCGCAGGGCGAGCATGGGCCGCCCGCCGTCCCACTCCCCGATGTCGCAGACGAGGCCGGTCCCGGTGGCGAGCACCCGCGGCTTCAGACCGGCCCGCTCGAGCCGCTCCTTGATCGCCGCGGTGGTACGGAACTCCTGGTTGCCGAGCTCCGGGTGCATGTGCAAGTCACGGCGGAAGGCCACGAGTTCGGCATGCAGCGCCTCGGGCAGCGTGCCGTCGAGCGCGGCTTCCCCGGGAAGATCGACCTCGGACTCTGGTGACATCAGTTGCTTCACCCTCTTAAGCGTAGGACGCCGGGGTGGCCAACTGACCCTCGATCAACAAAAGTTCAACCCCTCAGGGGAAGAAAATCTGGCCGCTCGACGCATGGGTGGGTGTGGAGGTGGGTAAACCTCTTCTTTCTCTAGCATTACCACGCCTCGGCTCCCCGGAGCGGTTCTGTTCATCTGTCGGACCACCCGGTGCGGCACGAGTGCCCGCTAAGGTCGCTCCGTGAGCGTCGAGATCCCGGAATTCATACGGTCCACCCGTACGTCGTACGACACGATCGCGGACGACTACTCCGCGCAGTTCGCCGATCACCTGGCCGAGAGCCCGCTGGAGCGCGCTCTGCTGGGAGCCTTCGCCGAGATGGTGGGGGCGAACGGGGGCGGGGCGCCCGCTCCGGTCGCCGACCTGGGCAGTGGGCCCGGACATGTCACCGCTCGGCTGGACGCGCTGGGGGTGCCGGTCTTCGGGGTCGACGTCTCGCCCCGGATGGTGGAGCTGGCCCGCCGGGCCCATCCCGGCCTGCGGTTCCACGTGGGCTCGATGACCGCGCTGGACCTGCCGGCCGGGACGCTGGGCGGGATCGTCGCCCTGTACTCGATCATCCATGTGCCCCATGAGCACCTGCCGGCGGTGTTCGCCGACTTCCACCGGCTCCTGGTGCCCGGCGGGCAGGTGCTGATCATGTTCCAGTTCGACGAGTGTGAGAAGGGCCTCCACCTGGACGAGCGCTTCGGCCACGAGATCTCGCTCGACTACCACTGGCACACTCCGGACTCGGTGGCCGGGCTGCTCACCGAGGCGGGCTTCCAGCTGCACGCCAGCATCCGGCGCGAGCCGCGGGACGACGAGAAGATGCCGCGCGGCGTGGTCCTGGCCACGAAGGCCTCGTAGACGCCGTGGGGGCCGCCTGACGCCCGCCGGGGCTCCCTCACCCGGTCCGCCGGGCCCGGGATGCCCCAGGCGCCCGCTTCGGCCCCCTTCTGGCCCTCCATGGGCCCTGATGGCCGGCATGGGCCCTGATGGCCTGCTCCGTCCCCTCCCCCGCCCCTCCTGGAGCGCCTGAACCCGCCCCAGACCGCCTGGGTCCTGTTGCGAAAGCCCCGCCTGCCCCACGACGCCCGGCACACCGAGAGCACGCTCCCCCATGACGCCGCGGCGCCCGCCCTCCACGCCCTCCGGGCGGACGACAGGACTCTCGCCACAGGCCCTAGACCACCGGCACCGCGCTCACCGTCTGCAGGCGTGTCACGTCCCGTGCCGTTCCCGTCACGCCCGACAGGAAGCCCTGGGCCCGTGGGGAGGCGTGCTCGGTGAGCCAGGCCGGGTCGATGTCGCAGACCGCGACGCGGACCTCCGTGCCGGCGAGCGCGAGGGGGAGGGTGTGGACGACGGTGGAGGGGAAGCTGAGGATCGTACGGCCGACCGGGCCCCGGCGGGCGATCAGCTCCAGGGGCAGGTCGGGGCGGACGATCTGCAGCCCCGTCTCGACCGCCAGCCGGTGGAGTTTCTCGGCGCTCTCACGGCGATGGGCGAAGTAGCGGGTGGCGCCGTGGGTCTTGGCGAGGCTGCGGACGGCTTCCAGATAGTGCTCGTTGTCGACCACGCCGGTCTCCACCAGCGAGGTGCCGACCATGTCGGCGCCCTTGGTGATCCGCGGCGGGCCGAAGCGGAAGCGGGTCCAGGAGAAGTCGTTGGCGTGGACGGTGACGCCCGGCGGGGTCTCGTCCATCGGCATGGAGGAGAAGATCGCCACTCGGCGCCTGGCGCTCGGGGTCAGCCGGCGACGGGCCTTGGAGGACACCGGAGCGAAGATCAGGTCACGGGCGCCCGGCCGGCCGCCCTTGCGGTGCCAGCGGACCAGACGCTCACCGCGGGCCAGCTGGGCGACGAACTCCATGGTGGCCGTGCCGTCGTCCACCACGACGAGGTCACGGGCCTTGGTGATGGTCAGCAGCAGCTGTACGTAGCGGGAGAAGGGGTCTCCCAGGACGATGCGGTCGGCCCTGCGGAGCATGCCCGCGAGGCCTCCGATGGTCTGGAAGGGCGCCGCGGGGCCGCCCCGGGCCTCCTCCCAGCGGACCCGGTGACCCTCCTCGCGGGCGAGTTCGGCCATCCGGCGCAGCTGGCCGCGGGTCATGGGGTCGGTCGGTGACAGGACGACGAGGGTGAGCCCCGCGCCGGGCGCCTGGGCATGCGCCCACTCCAGCACGTTCAGGAGCTGTACCGGACTCTCGACGAACGCGAGAGTGGAGGTGCTGCCGGCGGATCCGGCGCGGCGGCTCATCGACGTATGACCGTCCCCTGCTCGTCGTTGATCAGACCGCGACCGGCTCGCCCGCGGCGGCGGCGATCTCCGCCTCGGCGACGACACCGGCGACGCGGCGCAGCTTCTTCATCGGGCCGAGCTCGGAGTCGTAGACCTTCTTGACGCCGTCGCCGAGGGAGGCCTCGATGGTGCGGATGTCGCGGACCAGGCGCGTGAGGCCCTGGGGCTCGACGGAGGCGGCCTGGTCGGAGCCCCACATCGCGCGGTCGAGGGTGATGTGGCGCTCGACGAAGGTGGCGCCCAGCGCGACGGCGGCCAGCGTGGTCTGCAGGCCCGTCTCGTGGCCGGAGTAGCCGATCGGGACGTTCGGGTACTCGGCCTGCAGGGTGTTGATGACGCGGAGGTTGAGCTCCTCGGCCTTCGCCGGGTAGGTCGAAGTGGCGTGGCAGAGAAGGATGTTGTCCGAGCCGAGGACCTCGACCGCGTGGCGGATCTGCTTCGGGGTCGACATACCGGTGGAGAGGATGACCGTGCGGCCGGTGCCGCGCAGGGCGCGCAGCAGCTCGTCGTCGGTGAGGGACGCGGAGGCGACCTTGTGGGCGGGCACGTCGAACTTCTCCAGGAAGGCGACGGCCTCGGTGTCCCACGGGGAGGCGAACCAGTCGATCCCCTTCTCCTTGGAGTACTCGTCGATCTGGCGGTACTCGTCCTCGCCGAACTCCACACGGTGGCGGTAGTCGATGTACGTCATCCGGCCCCAGGGGGTGTCGCGCTCGATGTCCCACTGGTCGCGCGGGGTGCAGATCTCCGGGGTGCGCTTCTGGAACTTGACGGCGTCGCAGCCGGCCTCGGCGGCCGCGTCGATGAGCTTGAAGGCGTTCTCGAGCTCGCCGTTGTGGTTGATGCCGATCTCACCGACGACGTAGACGGGCCGGCCCGGGCCGGCGGTCTTCGAACCGAACTGGCGCAGACGGGAGTTGCTCATGACAGGAACGTTCCTTACTTGTCGAGGGAGTCGAGAGAGGGGCCGAGGATCCAGCTGGCGATCTCTCGGATCGCGCCGTCGCCACCGGGGACGGTGGTGACCGCACGGGCGGCGCCGCGTACCACGTCGTGGGCGCTCGCGACCGCCACGGGCCAGCCCACGAGGGCGAAGCACGGGAGGTCGTTGACGTCGTTGCCGACGTAGAGCACGCGCTCGGGCGCGATGCCCTGCTCCTCGCACCACTGCTTGAGTGCGAGGTCCTTCCGGTCGATGCCGTGCAGGACCGGGATCTTGAGCTTCCTGGCCCGGGCGGCGACGACCGGGTTCTGCTCCGTGGAGAGGATCAGCATCTTCAGGCGGCCGCTCTTGCGCAGGGCCGCGATGCCGAGCCCGTCCCCGCGGTGCACGGAGACGAACTCCTTTCCATCGGCGTCGATCAGCACCCGGTCGTCTGTCTGGGTGCCGTCGAAGTCGAGTACGACCGCGTCGACGTCGTCGGCGGTGGGCAGCGAACCGGGACGGTCCGCGTCGAAGAGGGGCGCGAGAGCGCGGGCCCGGGCGAGGTCGTGCGGGTCGTCGATCTCCAGCACGCGCGCGGGGTCGGTGCGGACGAGTTCCGTACGCCCGAAGAAGCGGTGCTGGTGCTTGCGGAAGCCGGGGGCGTCCATCGCGTAGGCGGCGCCGGTCTCCAGGAGGTCCTGGGGGCGGTCCTGGCGGCGCGGGCGGTAGGACTTGTCGTGGTTGACGCCGTAGCCGCCGCCGGTGGCCGCGTCGGCCTCGGAGACGGTGCCGGCGGTGACCTCGTCCTCGGCGTCACGCCAGATGAAGCCGTGGAACGGGGCGACGGTCACGGCGGTGTCGGCGCCGTTCTCGACGACCGCGGACGCCACCCCGTCGATGTCCTCGCGGATGATGAACGGGCTGGTGCACTGCACGAACACCACCACGTCGACGGCCGCGCCGTGCAGCGCCTCGTGGGCGTCCATGGCGTGCAGCACGGCGGCCTCGGAGGTCGCGGTGTCACCGGCGATGGCGGCCGGACGCAGCACCACCTCGGCGCCGGCCTCACGGGCGGCGGCGGCGATGGCCTGGTCGTCGGTGGAGACGACCACATCGGTCACGAGACGGGTCGCGAGGCACTCGCGCACCGCACGCGCCACCAGCGGCACCCCGCCGACGGGGGCGAGGTTCTTCGCGGGCACGCCCTTGGAGCCGCCGCGAGCGGGGATGACGGCGAGTACGCGGCGCACGGTGGCCCCGGCAGTGACCGGCGAGTCGGACATGGGTTGCACTCCTTGCGCAGGGTTCGCAGAGACGGGGAGGGGCCGGCGGAGTCGCCCCTCCAGGGGCGCGGGGCTGTGTTGATCAGCGGCTCCGCCGCGGGGCGCGACCTGCCCGGACGACGCCGGACCCGCCCGACGACCCGGCTCGGCACCACCGATGGCGCTCACAGCTCCCCCATCCGCCGGATGACGGGCGCCACCCGCTGCACCCCGTGCCGGTACGCACCCCGAGCGGCCCGCCGCACGATCTGCCGGACCGGCCCCGGCTCCTTGTCGGCGGCCGGCGCCCCCGGCAGCACGCCGCCGTCCGGGCCGAGGTGGTGGCGGGCGAGGATGCCGGGGAGGTAACCGGGGGCGGTCGCCGGTGTGTAGTAGGGGCTCAGGGGCGCCAACTCACCCGGCGTGGCGAGGAGTTTGGCGATCCGCTCACGCGCCGCGTCGAAGGCGGTGTCGTACGAGCCGTCCACGGCGACCCCCTGCCGGGCCACCCACTCCTCGTCCGGCACCGGCCGGTGCCCCGCGTCCAGCTGGTCCCAGGAGGCGAGGCAGCCGGAGCCGACGAAGTGGTGGTTGCCGAGCACCTCGCGGATGCCGAGGTCGGTCAGGACCACCGTCGGGATACGGCGGTGCAGGGACTCCAGGGCCGCCGTCGAGCTGATGGTGACCAGCAGGTCGGTGCGGTCGAGGACCTCGCCCATGTTCCCGTAGACCAGGCGGAAGTTGGCCGGCGGGTCGAGCCGCTGGACCAGCTTCTGGTACGGCAACTCCTCGATGTGCGTGGTGTGTTCGCCCGGACGGGAGCGGAGCTTCAGCAGCACCTCGCGGTCGGGGTGCAGCCGGGCGTGCTGGATCAGCCGGTTCAGGAGATAGTCGCGGTCCCTGCGGTTGTCGGGGACCGACGGCTGGACCGCGAACACCACGGTGTACGGATCGTGTTCACCTTCGTACGCCGAACCACCCAGGAACGGCAGCGCCACCTCGGTCACCGACGAGGCGTCGGCGCCGACCCCTTCGTACACCGCCCGGAATCGCTCGGCGTCCTGGCGGGAGTTGGCGAGGACAAGGTCCGCGCCGTGGCGCAGGAGGAGGCCGTCCGCGAGCTTCTCGTAGACGACTCCGACATAGCCGGTGACCACGACGGGGCGCGACCCGCGGCCCCGCCAGGCGTGGTTGAGGCCGTGGAGCATGGCCTGCACTCCCCCGCCGACGAGGGCGAGGACGACGACGTCGTACTCCTCCTCCGCCATGGCGCGCAGGAACTCGGGGGACGTGACCTCCCTCATGGAATCGGCGCGCACACCGACCTCCGCCAGCTGGCGTGCGGTCGGGGTCGCCCGTCCGCGCAGCAGGAACCCGCGCAGCTCCGGACGGACTTGCGCGTCCTCGTGGCGGGCGGCTTCCATGGACGGGCCCGGAACGATACGGGCCGCGGTCAACGCACCCCATTTCCAGCGGGTGTCGGAGTCCGCGAGCACGGCGATTCGCGTGGGCTTCGAGGTACTTGGTGGCACGTCGAAGACGCTAGGAAGCAATTCCGAGGTACGGCCCAACCGCACCTGGCCAAAAAGTTAACAACACCCCGCCGAGAGCCGAACTGGGCCGTGGATTCTCAGGAAGTACAGTGGATGCACCGATCCGACACATTGAGTTCACCCAGTGTAAAGACACCGGAAAGTTGACCTGCTGGGCCGGCTCATAGGCTGCCGTGCGTGCCCAAGCTTTCCGTGATCGTGCCGTTCTACAACGTGCAGCAATACGCCCCCGACACCCTCAGAAGCCTGCGTTTGAACGCACGGCCGGATTTTGAGTTCGTCCTGGTCGACGACCATTCCAAGGACGAAACTCCGGCCATTCTCGAACGCGCTGCCGAGGAACTCTCCGATGTCGCGCAGGTGCGTTATATCCGCCATGAGAAGAACGGCGGACTCGCCACCGCGCGCAACACCGGCCTGGACGCCGCGCAGGGCGAATACCTCACCTTCCTGGACGGGGACGACTGGCTGGCGCCCGGCTACTTCGCCCAGCTGGTCGACGCGATCGAGGGGTTGGACTGCGACTTCGTGCGCACCGACCATGTGCAGGCGACGGCCCGCGCTCGGTCGCTGAGCCGGGTCCCGCAGGGACGCCGCTGGGAGAAGATGAACCCGCGCGAGGCGATCCTGCCGGCCGACCGCTCGACCTCGGTGGACTACGCGTTCGCCTGGGCCGGCGCCTACCACCGCCGGCTGCTCGACAGGGGTCTGCTGCACTTCACGGACGGGCTGCGCACGGCCGAGGACCGGCCCTGGATCTGGAAGCTGCACCGCGAGGCGGAGTCGTTCGCCGTGGTCAGCCTGCTGGGTGTGTTCTACCGGCGCGGGGTGGCCTCCTCGCTCACCCAGATCGGCGACGTCCGCCAGCTGGACTTCATCCGCGCCTTCGACCAGGTCATAGAAGAGACGCGGAAGGATCCGGACGCCGACCGGCTGCTGCCGAAGGCGGTCCGCACCTACTGCGCGATCATCGCCCACCATGTCTCGGACGAGGAGAAGTGGGAGCCGTCCGTGTACCGGCAGCTGCGGGCCAGGAGCGCGGCCGCCATCCAGCGCCTGCCGCAGGACATGCTCGGCGACGTACTCGAAACGATGGACATGCACCGCTCCTCCAAGCTGCGGCGGCTGCGGCGCAGAATCACGACAGCGAAGGCGGCTGCCTGATGCCCCGTACCACCCGCATCTACTGCGTCTCGACCCTGTACGGCGCCGCCACCCTGGCCGCCGCGCTGGACTCGGACTGCTTCGAGGACGAGGACCGCAGCCTGCTGCTGGTCTTCAACAACTCGGCGACCCCGGAGACGACGCCGCCCGTCGACGAGATGCCGGGCTTCGAGACCCTGCGCGACCACTTCGACGAGGTGCTGTCGTGGAACGAGGCCATCAGCCCCTTCCACCCGGGCGCCTGGATCCCGCGCCAGGACGACATCCCGCTCTTCGAGCGCTATCTGCGGCTGCTGTGGAACCTGGGCGACGACCGCGTGGAGCTGGTCGTGGAGTCCATCCAGGTCGCCCCGGCCCTCACGGTGGCCCAGCTGTTCACCGACGCGCCCGTGCACGTCTACGCCGACGGCCTGATGAGCTACGGCCCCACCCGCAACAAGATCGACCCGCTGGTCGGCACGCGCGTGCGGCGCCTGCTCCATCTGGACCTGGTGCCGGGACTGACCCCGCGGCTGCTGACCGAGTTCGACGTGCCGGCGCAGGTCGTACCGAGTGCGGCGTTCCTGAAGGTGATGGGTGAACTCACCGCTTCCGTGGCGGAGTTGCCGGTACTGCCCGACGACTCGGCGCTGCTGCTCGGCCAGTACCTGTCGGCGCTGGGCATCCTCTCCCCCGAGGAGGAGGAGGACCTGCACGTCCGGATGATGCGGGGGGCGGTGGAGCGCGGGCACCGGTCGATCGTCTTCAAGCCGCACCCCACCGCACCGGCCCGCTACAGCCGCGCGTTGGAGACGGAAGCCGCGAAGCTGGGCGTCGATCTCACCGTCATAGGCCTTCCCGTCCTCGCCGAGGTGCTGTTCGAGAGGTCGCGGCCGGGGCTGGTCGTGGGCTGCTTCTCCACGGCCCTGTTCACCGCTTCGGCGTTCTACGGCCTCCCGGTCGCCCGCATCGGCACCGGGCCGCTCCTGGACCGTCTCACCCCGTACCAGAACAGCAACCGGGTCCCGGTCGTCCTCGCCGACGGGCTGATCCCGGACCTGGAGGGCGGCAGGGGCGAGAAGACGCTTCCCGCGGCCACCCTGGACGGCCTGCTCGACGCGCTCAGCTACACCATGCAGCCCCAGATCTACCCGCCGCTGCGCACGGCGGCGGAACGCTACCTCTCCAAGCACCTCACCCCGCGCACCAAGCGCTACTTCCGGCGCAAGCGCCTCACCGCCCTGGGCCTGCCGGGCGGTCTCCCCGAGCGCCTCGCCTTCATCCCGCGCAACTCGACGGCACGACGGGTGGTCCGCAGGGCGCGCGCACTGCGGAATTCGGTGAAGCGCTGATCCGCGTATGACAGCCCGGCCCGCGGCCCGCGGGCCGCCTGCCGTCACCCACCGCACCCCGGGGCGGCAGGCACCGCGCCCTGAACGGGCCTCGACGCCGGCCACGATCAGCGCGGGCTGGGGTACCAGGCGCGGGTCGGTCTCTAGGCGCCGGCCAGCGACAGCTTCACCGCGAACCCGAGGAACAGCACTCCCGCCGCCGACGTGGCCGTGGCCGACAGCCGCTTGCGCCTGCGGAACGCGGCGGCCAGCCTCGTCCCGCCGAATATCAGCGCGGTGAGATACAGGAAGCTGGCGATCTGGGCGAACGCCCCCAGCACCACGAACGACAGCGCCGGGTAGGCGTACCCGGGGTCGACGAACTGCACGAAGAAGGCGACGAAGAACAGGATCGCCTTCGGATTGAAGAGGCTGACGACCAGCGCGCGCCGGAAGGGCCGCTCGTCGGCGCCGGCCTCGGGAGCGGTCTCCTCGGCCTTCTCCCGCCGCGCCCGCCACATTCCCCGGGCGGCTCGCATCATCCCGACCGCGAGCCACGTCAGATAGCCGGCGCCGGCGTACTTCACGATCCCGAACAGCACGGCGTTGGCCTCGAGCAGCGAGGCGACCCCGGCGGCGGACAAGGTCATCAGCACGGTGTCCCCGCACCACACCCCGGCCGCGGCGGTGTACCCGGCCCGCACCCCTCGCCGGGCGGCGACGGACAGCACGTAGAGCGAGTTGGGCCCGGGCAGCAGGACGATCAGGACGAGGCCTGCCAGATAGGTGGGGAGATCGATGACACCGAACATGAAAAGGAGTCTCGCACGGGGGTCTGACATCCCCCCGTGCGTGTGCCGGTCAGAAGGCGTCCGAGGGCACGTAGGTGCCCCAGACCTCCCGCAGCGCGTTGCAGACCTCGCCGACCGTGGCGCGGGCGCGCAGGGCGTCCTTCATCGGGTAGAGGACGTTGTCCTCGCCCTCGGCCGCCTTCTTCAGGGCGTCCAGGGCCGTGTCCACCGCCTGCTGGTCGCGCTCGGCGCGGAGCTTCGCCAGGCGTTCGGCCTGCTGGGCCTCGATGGCGGGGTCGACACGGAGGGGCTCGTAGGGCTCCTCCGCGTCCAGCTGGAAGCGGTTGACCCCGACGACCACGCGCTCGCCGGAGTCGGTCTCCTGGGCGATGCGGTAGGCCGAGCGCTCGATCTCCGATTTCTGGAAGCCGTGCTCGATGGCGGAGACCGCGCCGCCCAGGTCCTCCACCTTCCGCATCAGCTCGACGGCCGCCGCCTCGACGTCGTCCGTCATCTTCTCGATGACGTAGGAGCCGGCGAAGGGGTCGACGGTGGCGGTCACATCGGTCTCGTAGGCGAGGACCTGCTGGGTGCGCAGGGCGAGGCGGGCGGACTTGTCCGTCGGCAGCGCGATCGCCTCGTCGAAGGAGTTGGTGTGCAGGGACTGCGTACCGCCGAGGACCGCCGCCAGGCCCTGGACCGCGACCCGGACCAGGTTGACCTCGGGCTGCTGGGCCGTCAGCTGGACGCCCGCGGTCTGGGTGTGGAAGCGCAGCATCAGCGACTTGGGGTTCTTCGCCCCGAACTCGTCCCGCATGACACGGGCCCAGATACGCCTCGCCGCACGGAACTTGGCGACCTCTTCGAGGATCGTCGTACGCGCGACGAAGAAGAAGGAGAGACGGGGCGCGAAGTCGTCGACGTCCATGCCGGCCGCGACCGCCGTGCGGACGTACTCGATGCCGTCCGCGAGGGTGAAGGCGATCTCCTGCGCCGGGGAGGCGCCCGCCTCCGCCATGTGGTAACCGGAGATCGAGATGGTGTTCCACTTCGGGATCTCGGCCTTGCAGTACTTGAAGATGTCGGCGATGAGACGGAGCGAGGGCTTCGGGGGGAAGATGTACGTCCCCCGCGCGATGTACTCCTTGAGGACGTCGTTCTGGATGGTCCCGGTGAGCTTGTCGGCGCTCACGCCCTGCTCCTCCGCGACCAGTTGGTACAGGAGCAGCAGCAGGGACGCGGGCGCGTTGATCGTCATCGACGTCGAGACCTTGTCCAGCGGGATGCCGCCGAACAGCACCCGCATGTCGTCGACCGAGTCGATGGCGACGCCCACCTTGCCGACCTCGCCGTGCGCGATCGGGGCGTCGGAGTCGTGGCCCATCTGGGTGGGCAGGTCGAAGGCGACCGACAGACCCATGGTGCCGTTGGCGATCAGCTGCTTGTAGCGGGCGTTGGACTCGGTCGCCGTGCCGAAGCCGGCGTACTGGCGCATGGTCCAGGGCCGGCCGGTGTACATGGAGGGATACACACCCCGCGTGAACGGGTACCCACCCGGCTCGCCCAGCTTCTCGGCCGGGTCCCAGCCGTCCAGGCTCTCAGGGCCGTAGACCGGCTCGATGGGCAGTCCGGACTCCGTCTCGCGCGCCATGGTGTGATGCCTCCCGCTGAGCTACTGGCCAGTAGAGACCGACCCTCCTGCGGAGCGTAGCGGTGCCCGCGCACCCGGTGCAGGGGAGCACGCTGGGACCTTCCTCACAGGTGTTCTGCGGCCTTCGTCACAACCATGCACCGCCGTTCGCGAGGCGTCACCCGCGGGCAGCATGTCAGGTGACACACGGGCTCATCGGTGAGACGGCGGGGGTCGGGTTGCGTACTACGGGCATGGGGCGATCGATCACCGTCACCGCCGCGCTCGCGGCCCTGGTCGCCGTGTGCGGCTGCACGGTGCAGGGTGCGGACAACAAGGGGAACTCTCCGGTCCACATCATCCTGCCGAGCAGCAGGGCGCCGTCCCCGAAGAAGGACACCGGCGGCTCGGGCTCGCCCACCGCCTCGACCCCGGGTTCCGCGGTGCTGTGGTCCCGCGGCGACTCCGGTTCGGGTGTGCGCGAACTCCAGGCGCGGCTGCGGCAGGCCGACTGGCTCTTCGACGGTCCGACTGGGTCGTACGACGATCTCACCGAGGCCGCGGTCAAGGGGTTCCAGGGCAAGCGGGGGCTGCCGAGGACCGGCGAGACGGACACCGTCACCTGGCAGCGGCTGAAGAGGATGACCCATGAGCCGGGCAGGTGGGAGCTGTATCTGATGGGCGGGCAGCCCGCCGGCGCACCCGACCCGCGCTGTACGACCGGGCGCGTGCTGTGCATCGACAAGACGACCCGTACCCTGCGCTGGATGATCGACGGCCGCACGGTCTCGGAGATGTCGGTCCGCTTCGGCGCCATCGGCACGCCCACCCGGGAGGGCGTGTTCCACGTGTACTGGAAGTCGCGCCACCACTGGTCGACGCTGTACGACTCCCCGATGCCGTACGCCATGTTCTTCAGCGGCGGCCAGGCGGTGCACTACTCCTACGACTTCGCGGCCCGCGGTTACGCCGGCGGCTCGCACGGCTGTGTGAACGTCCGGGACGAGGCGGCGATCGCCGGCCTGTACGCGCAGGTGCGGGACGGCGACAAGGTCGTCGTGTACCGCTGATCGTCGTGTACCGCTGAGGCACCCGGCGGGCCGAGGTGTGGGGCGCGGGCGGGACCGGGGGAACGTGTCCCGCCCGCGCCGGGGTGCACGAGCCGTGGGTACGGGGGGAACCCCGGCTCTGTGCGAAAAGCCGATGACCAGTCGGCTCACTCAGTACTGCGTGGGGGCGGCCGAAAACGTTACTGGCGTGGCGAGGAAATTTCCCCGGCCCTCGGACGGCCGCCGACACGGTGGGTCAGAGCGCGCTGTACGTCGGTTCCGGGGTCGGCGCGGGCGCCGGGTTCAGGGGCGCCAGGAGGCGTCCCGGGGCGAGCGGGGCTATCGGCGCCACGGTGTGACCACCGGTTCCGGTGCCGCCGGTGATGAGATGCCTGCCGCCACCGTCGGGGGCTATGTGGTGGCCGTCGTCGTCACCGCCGCCCTTGCCGTTGCCGCCCTTGCCGCCTGACCCGTTCTGGTCGCCCTTGCCGCCCGAACCGCCCTTGCCCTCACCGGGCTTGTCCTTGCCCTGGTCGCCCTGGTCGCCCTTGTCCCGGTTCCTGCCGTCGGAGGAGGTGGACCCGGACCCGGCGAGGACGGTCTTGCAGTACTTCGAGACACGGTCGGGTGTGTAGCCGCCGGCCGCGTGCTCCAGGGCCTGTCTGCGGTCGGGCGCCAGCTCCTTGCCGCCGAGCGCGTCCCGGCAGGCCGACGGCGCCTGCCGCCGCCACCAGCCACGGGCCTCGGGTCCGGCCGACGGTGCGTCGCCGGGCGTGCCCTTCGGCGTGGCCGAGTCCGCGGAACCGCCGGTGGAGCCGTCGGGCGAGGGCTCGCCCGGGACGCCGTTCGGCGAGGGCGACACCAGCGGGCGGTTCGAGGCCGCGGCGGACACCGAGGCGGCGGGCCCGGGATCGTGCCCGCCGAACGGCGTCGGCAGGATTCCGCTTGTCGCCCCGTACGCGATCCCACCGACCATGCCGGCCGCCAGCACGGCCGTGAGAGCGAAGTGCGAGCGCCGACGCCGCCGAGGGCCACGGCCGCCCCGACCGGGCTCACCGATCCGGACGAGCCCGGCGTCGGCGGGGTGGGGGTGGGCGCGGTAGCCGGCCACGAACGGCTCGGGGCGCGCGTCGGCGGCCCCGGCGGCGGCCCGCGCGAACTCCGCGTCGGCCCGGGCGGCGCGGGCCGCCCGGAACGCCGCCATCGCCGCGTCCTCGCCCGGCAGTTCCGTGCTGCTCGGCGGGGGTTCCGCGGTGAGCGACTCAAGGGTTTTGGCGAGGCGTTCGGCCTGGTCGCGGGCGGTGGCGTCGACAGCTTCCAGTGACTCACCGCGCAGCAGAGCCTCCGCCGTTTCGCGGTCCAGCCACTTGTACTGCTCGTCGGCCATCACATGTCCTTCTGCGTCCGCGCGCGCATATGCGTCACACTCGCGGACGTCACCGCGCGCCCGCGCGGTTCTCGCTGAGGTGGCAGCGCGTCCAGGCCGCCGTTCGATTCCGGATCGTCGCCGAGCAGTTCGGCGAGGCGCTTGAGACCACGGTGCGCGGCCGTCCGTACGGCGCCCGGCCGCTTCCCGAGCGTCTCCGCCGCGGTCTTGGCGTCGAGGCCCACGACCACCCGCAGCACCACCGCCTCGGCCTGGTCCTGCGGCAGCCGGGCGATCAGGGAGAGCGTGTGGTCGGTGGCGAGGGCCTCCATGGCCTCTCCGGCCGTGTCGGACTCCGCGGGCTTCCCGGTCAGCTCCGTCTCGTCACCGCCGATCGCCGGGCGGCGGCCGCGCATCCGGATGTGGTCCAGGGCGCGGTTACGGGCTATGCGGGCGGCCCAGCCGCGGAAGCGGTCCGCGTCTCCGCTGAAGCGGTCCAGGTCACGGGCGATCTGCAGCCAGGCCTCGGAGGCGACGTCCTCGGCGTCCGGGTCGCCGACGAGCGTGCGGACGTAGCCGAGCAGCCGTGGATGCACGGTTCGGTACACAGTCCGGAACGCGGTCTCGTCCCCGTCCTGTGCCGCAAGCACCGCGGCGGTCAGCTCCGCGTCGTCCCCCAGCACCCGTAAGTTCCTCAGTCGAAGGTCGGCCGGTGGTCCCGGCTTCGAGCCCGCCGTCGATAGGCGATCATTCAACATCCGTGTCCGGCGCGAAAGGCACGTTACGACCTGAAACCGCTGCTCGTCCATGTCCGCACAACCCGCAACCACCTTGTGACGGAGCGGAGGACAGCCGGGTGTGACAGAAACCGCACTCACGGCGCTGTAGAGAGTACGGGCCGCCGCGCGGCCCGCCCGCGCGACGGCCGGGGCCTCTCCTGTGGGGGGTGGCGGCCCCGGCCGTCTCCGCGGTTTACCGCCTCTGACCTGGGCTTTTACCTGGTTCCCGTAGCCAGCGCGACCAGCGGGTGACCAGCGGGCCAGACACCTCATGTTCTCCTAACCGGCAGTAGGCCCGGACCCGTCGCAGATGTCAACTCTCGCGCCCCTCGACTCGGCGCTCGCCGTGCTGTGCCTTGGCGCGGTCCGACCAGTGAGCCTTTGCCAAACTGATGAGATTGGCCGTGTGTTGGCTGCCCGGCGGCAGGAGATCGGGACAGGGCAGCGGCAGCCTTCCACCGCGCGTCAGGCCCTGCTCGCCCTGTCCACCAGGGGTGCTCGCGACCGGTCACCGCTCCATGCAAGAAGCTGTCGGGTCCCAGTCCGGTCATCGGCCGAAGGGCCACCATGACACCCTGGGGCGGGGCTCGCCGAGAACCCTGCGCACCATGTCCTTGGAAATGTCGTGGCGGCCCCGGACGTAATAGATCTCCGCGTGCACCTCTTCGGGCGTGGCCCCCGGGTTCTCCTCCGCGACCTGGCGGATGTACCGGGCCTTGGCCTCGTCGGGGTGACTGCCCGCTGGTTGCCTGCGGCGCTTGACGCGCCGCCGGATGCGGCGACCGGAGTTGTCGGAGTAGACCACGCGCGACTCCCCCCACGCGTCGATGGTGGATTCAGACGCTAGGGGAGCGGAGCGGCGCAGGTCCATGACTGATCGTGCGCACCCATGACCGTCCGCCGGCAGGTTCCTGACCGGCTCTAAGCTGTCGGCTGCGTTCCGGCCGGTAGCGCGGCGGTCACAGGGAGGGACGGAGATCACGGCAACCGTTCATGTCGCGGTCCTGGACCCCTTGCCGGTGTTCCGGCATGGTGTCGCAGCGTCGTTGTCGAGCCTGGGACACCTCGTCGAGGAGCCCGCGAACGCCGAAGCCTGGCTGCGTGAACGCCCGGGCGGCGTGGTGCTGATGACCCTGCGCTCCGCGGAGGACCTGGACAGGCTGACCGCTCTGTGCCGCCTACGGCCCCGCCCGCTCGTCGTCGCGCTGCCGTCCGCCAGCGATGCCTTACTGGGTGTGCGGGCCATGCGGGCCGGTGCCCGGTCGGTCGTGGCGCGCGAGGCGACGGTGCCGGCGTTGCAGCGGGCGGTGTCCGCGGCCCTGGACGGCGAGGCGGTGATGCCGAGCGAAGTGGCCGATCTCCTGGTGACCGGCCGGGGCGGCCGGGCCCCGCGCGGCCCGGTTCCCTCCGCGGAGCAGATCGCCTGGTTGCGCCGGCTCTCCGACGGTTGGACCGTGTCCCGGCTGGCCTCGGACACCGGCTACTCGGAGCGGGCGATGTACCGGCTGCTGCGGGCGTTCTACCAGCGGATCGGTGTCAATACCCGGCTGGAGGCCATCATGCTGGCGCACGACAAGGGCTGGTTCGAGAACTAGGGCCTGTCCGACGGATCCTGTCGCAGACGCGGGGCGTTCCACGCCCATCTGCGCCGATGAGTCATCGTTGCTTTCCTGCGACCTGATCCGCCGGACAGGCCCTAGCCGGAGCGGCCCGGTCGCATGCGCGCCAGCTGCGTGAGGACCGGTTCGAGGCGTGGATCGCCGTTGGCCAGGACCTCCACCATGAACCTCAGCCGGTCGTCCAGCCCGGGCGTCCGCTCGGCCGGCTCAGGGCGTGCCCGACGGAACGCCTCCAGTGCCGTCGCGGGTTCCGTGTCGCCGACGAGGACCGAATAACACCGGGCGACACCGGTGAAGTCCCACGCGACCAGGTCGTGCACGTCCGCCCTGATGCGCTGGCCGGTCTCGTCGTGGAGTTGCTGGAAGAGATCCCTCGCGGTGCCGGGGAGACCGCAGCGGTGCGCAATGATCCCCCGCAGCGCGAGTTCCACGGTCTCCTTGCCGGCCACCCGGTAGCGGGCCGACTCCTCGATCGCTTTCCGGGCCGCCGGGAGATCGCCCAAGTGCATGTGCGTGAGGGCCAGTACGGTGAGCGACCGCCGCAGGTTGATCGGGTCCCTGTGGTCGCGTGCGATACCGATCGCCTGCTCGACCGCCCTTCGCGCCTCACCGTAGCTGTCCTTGTAGAGGTACAGTTCGGCCGTCGCGCAGAGCAGGTCCGCCTGGAGCGTGGGATCGGGGCGGGCCGTGGCCAGCTCGCCACACCTGACCAGCATCGTCAGCGCGTCCGGGATCGCGTTCAGCTCGGCGTACCACCGGGCCAGCCGCAGCGCGGCGCCGGACGCCAGTTCGGGATCGATCTCGTGGGCGGCTTCGAAAGCCGCGAGGGCGTCCTTGATCGCGCGCCGGTAGCTGCCCTGCCGCTGTCGGCAGTCGGCCAGTCCGGTCAGCGCGGCGGCACGGTCTCCGCCGTCGTCATCGTCCTCGCCCGCCAGCGCCCAGGCCCATCCGTAGTGCTTCTCGGCGTCCTCAAGGCGGCCGTGTTCCCAGAACATGGTGCCCAGGCCGATGTGGATACCGCGTATCACCTCACGGTCCTGGTCTTCCTGAGCCATCTTGAGCGCGGTCCGGTAGGCCGACCGGGCCGAGGCGAAGTCGCCACCGTACGAGTAGATGTCCCCCAGCGCGGCGAGGTTCGCCGTCTCGGCTCCCCGTTCGTCACCGAGCCGGCCGCGCACGGCTTCCCGCTGGGTCCGCAGTTCGGTCCCACTGCCCCAGCGGTCCACCAGTTCCTCCATCGCCTCGATGACGCTGTACGCGGAGTCGTACAGTCCGGCCCGGAGCCAGACGTCGACGCGCGCGAAGTGCGCGTGCAGGTCGACCAGGCCGTGGACGTTGTCGTCGTCCTTCTGCATGCCCCGCAACACCTTGGCCGCTCGCACCAGGAGGACGCGCCGGGTCAGCAGCTCGCCCTCGTCCCCCTGCCGGTCACCAGCGGCCAGGCGGCTGAGGACCGCCTCGGTCTCGCTCTTTCGCAGATACCGGCGACCGTCCCGGACCTCCAGGACGAGACCGGCCGCCACGAGCGCTCGCAGGGCCGGCTCGATCCGGGGCGCCGGCACATACGGCTCCAGGATGCCGATGACGGCTTCGGTACCGGCCGGAATGCCGAGCGCCGCCAGCCCCTCAGCCACCCGCTGCTGATCTGCGGGAAGGCGGTCGACGAACATGTGCACCAAGCGTTGATGCACCTCGCTCGCCGGCTTGGCGGACAGCCACGCTCTGACCTCGTGGACCTGTAGCCCCGGCGGATCGCTGCTGATGACCGCGGAGAGCAGTTCGGCGAGCCGCGGGTTGCCGGCCAGACGACCGTGAACGCTTCGCAGATCGTTCTCCGGCAGGCCGGCCAGTCCGTACGTGTCGCTCGGGTCGAGGGCGGAGAAATGCTCCCGCAGCGACGGTGGCTCGAGCCCGCTGAGGCTGATGTGGACCGCCTTCTCCGTCCACGCCGTGCCTGTCGTCGCCACGGGCATGTGCTGCGTCACGAAAACGACCTTGACATGCGGGTTCGGCCGGCCTTGCACGATCTCCAGCGCGAGGTCGAGCTCCGAGTCGCTCAGGACGTGCCCGTCCCCGAGAAGGTTCTCCGCCGAGTCGATCACGATCACCCGCGGGAAGCCATCGGTTGCGCCAAGGCAGTCCAGGGCGATCTCCAGGCGTGCCCGCGCGTAGGGGCCAACCGCCCGGCGTGACCCGGGTGGTTCGATGTCCTCGACCAGGGTCGCCACGCCGATCTCCCCGTACGGTGTGGCGTCGTGCCAACGAACCGCCGAGGACTCGTTGTCCGGATCCGTCCAGCCCAGGTCGGCGAGCACCTCGCGCACCAGCGCCGTCTTGCCTATCCCGGCTGGGCCACTGACCACGATCACGGAGGTGGCCCTGTCGCCCAGCGCCGCGCGAAGATCACCGCACGGATCCGTGCGGTCGACGAAGACGGATGTGCCCCGCCTCGGCCGACCGGTGGTCCGCGTCGCCACCTTGCCGGTCTTGCCGAGGTCCTCTCCCGCGTCGAAGAACTCCGGCCTGGCTGCCGACGGGTTCACCGGCCCCAGGAGAACCCGGGTGAGCCGCCCCGCGAGCCGTGCGCACCAACGGCGGGCATCGGGCGTACCGGTCGAGTACGCACTGTGCAGCATCGCCTGCGCGAGCAGGGAGACCTTCAACTGCCTGTGCCAGTGCTCCGGATCCCCGCGTCTGTCGAGGACGAACTGGAATGCGGGCCCCCGAAGCGCGTCAATGATCTTTCGCACCCAGCCGTGCATACCGTCATCGAGGCGCTTGTCGCGCTTGTCGCGCACCAGATAGGTGAGGAACGTCGACTGGATGCCCGGAGAGCACTTTCCGATCTCCCGCCAGCAGAGCGAGACCAGCAGAGCGGCGAGATCCCGGCTCAGCGGTGCTCGCGCTTCGTAGGTGGCCAGGTCGATCAGCCGGAAGTGGTTCGCGTCGACGATCCCGTCGTACGCAGGCACAAGGATGTTGTCCCCGTGCAGGTCGCCGTGCGTCCTGCCCACCAGACAGTGGATCTCCCTCCGTGTCGCGGGCGTGTCCTTGGTGAACAGCCGCCACGGGTTGGGCAACGGCTCGTTCTCACCCGGCAGTTCCAGGAGGTCGGGCGTGAACAGGCCGCGCTTTCGCGCCCAGTCGTGCAGCCACCCGTCGGTCTTGAAGCCGTCGCCCAGTTCGCGGGTCAGCAACCCTGCCACCGTCGTCTGCTCACTGTTGTAGTCCTTACCGGTCCACCCCAGGAGCATCGTGCGCCAGATCGTCTTGCAGGCGTCGGCGAGTTGGCCGGGATCCGCCTTCCCCAGCGGAATGCCGTCGGCCTCGAACTGGCCGACGACGAAAGCGTCCTGGGAACAGCTGACCGTTGGGAAGGCAATCTCGGCGAGATGCTGTCGGCGGAATTCTTCGGGTGCCTCCCGCAGGGCCGCCCAATGCCGTCGGCTCTCCCGCTTGTGCTTCAACGGCACCGCCGGACAGTACTTGATCACACACCAACTCGGTTCGGGCGGCCCTGAGGAGTGTTCCACCAGCGCCTTCGCCAGCCGTGCCCCGGTGAAGCCGTGACTGCCTTCCTCAAAGGTGCCGCTACGGATCTTGAGGTCGTTGTCGCGCAACGACTCGATGATCACCGACGCTACGTCGGGGTCTCCGAACTCACGGGTCAGCTCCTCCAGGACGGTCATGACCGGGGGAACCTCGATTCCAGCTCGCGCATCCTGATCTGGAAATCGCCCTTGTCCTGGTCGTGGTAGCGCCGGAAGTACCAGGCCGGCAGACGCGGCTGGAGCCGTCTCAGCTGATAGAGCGTGTCCTGGACCTGGCGGGCGAAGCAGGTCAGCGCGTCCTGTGCCGTGATCACCGGTGACGTGGGGTCGTCGATGACCGCACGCACCAGCCCGAGGACGCGCAGCCTTTCCCGAACGCTCGTCATCTGCGTGCGGTACATCTCCAGGCACAGGAGCAGCAGGCCGAGCGAGGGAACGAACCACCCGGTGACCAGCCGGCTCAACGTCCCGCCAGCGGCGAGGGTCAGCAGGACACCCGCCGCAGACCACAGCACCAGTACGCCGAGCATCAGCTGAGCGAAGCGAAGCCGGATCCGGGACCCCCAGGCCAGGTTCTGTTCCAGGCAGAAGAGCACGTCATAAGGCGCGGCGGCGTCCACCGCGAGGTAGTAGCCCCGCAGCCGGTCCTCAGCGCCGCGAAAGCGCCGACTGAGCCGACTCACCTCGTCGTCGCCGATCCGGTTCCCGACCGCCACGCTGTTCCACGGCAGGCCGAGCACATCGGCGTCGAACATCTCCTGAAGAGTCGCAGCGATCCGCAGGTACCGCTCGGCCCAGGGCGCCATCACTCCTATGTAGAGTGCGGCCCAAAACGTGCCACCGAGAGTGATGGCGGTGCCGTACCGCGAACCCGAGCCGGTCAGCAGGCCGGCGGCGGCCAGGGCGACCGAGACTCCCAGACTCAGCGTCTGCGCCCGCTGGTTGCGGAAATGGGCCACGGCGATGGCCTTGAGCACGCGCATGGCCGCGGCGCTCTCCTGCCGGTCCGCGATGGGATGAGTGCTCGCCAACGTCCCTCCCCCGTATGCAGATCTACGCAGCGAGTTTCACACGTCTGGTGGCCCTGGCGGTACGGTCAGTCGTCCCCGGTAACTGACTGTGCGCCCGCCCCGACCGTCTCGGCAACCTCTACGTCCGCGAGGATGAAATCTCTCCGCACCGGTCGGTCCAGCTGAGAGAAGAACGTGGGGTGCGGCAGACACCAGGGGCATGATTCACGCCGCTCGGGAGGACACCGCCGCCCGGACCTGGAACGTCGGCGGAGGCCCTGTTGACGGCGGCGAGCCGACCGGGAGGGAGGCCGGTGTCTTCGGCGGGACAGGACGGCTCAAGAAGGTTCCACCCGTGGCTCAGCGAGCGTCGGCACAAGCGCAGGCTGTCGATGTCAGCTGCCGTAGAGAGCGGACAGATCAACCAGAAGGAGGTCGTCACGACGCTCGGCCAGGTCGACCAAGTCGGGATAGAACCCGTGCAGGGAGTACAGGGCCAGGGTGGTGGTGGCGGTGCCGTACCCCTGATCAGCAAGCAGGGCACGGATACGTTCCAGGCGCTCCAGGTCACCGGTTCCCCGACGGGCGGCAGTCGCCTTGGCCTCGCCCAGCAGCGCGATCCTCGCACGGGGAGCCTGCGGGCGCTCACCGGCGGCCAGGGCGATGACATCGACCTCGTGCTTCGTCCGGGCGGCCTGGTCGGCGACCTCTGCGGTGCCGACCGGGCCGGGCAGTCCAGCGGGCAGCAGGGTGTGGGCGTAGCGGCGGGTGAAGTCGCGGGCAAGATCCTCGAAGTGCGGTCCGAGGATCTTGGAGTTGAAAGTCGGAGCGGCCTGCCGCCACACCTGCTCGGCGAAGCCCTGCTCCACGGCGGCAGCCTGCGGGAGGGTGACGAGCTGGTTGAAGCGGATGACGGGGTCGGCGAGCGTGATGACGGGGTGCTTGGAGCGGAGGATGTCCTGTTCCCGTCGGATGTAGCCGGTGGACTCCAGCACTCCGAGAGGGTGGGCGACGGCGTTGCGCGGACGCTCCAGGGCGGCACCGATCTTGCTGGGGGTGCTGGCGCCGTTCGCGATCGCGGTGAGGATGTCGTAGTAGAGGGTGTGCTGCGTGATCCTCGGGTCCTCGCGCAGCAGGTACTCGGTCTCGGTGCGCGAGTACACCGCCCGCCCCGGGTCGAGCAGCGTCCGGGTGAGCCAGGTGTCGAAGCCGTCGTCCGGATGGGGCCGACCCGCCACCGGCCGGTAGCCGGGGGCGCCACCCAGGACCGCGTGCACCTTCAGTGCGGTCAACGGGTCTGCGATCTGCCAGAAGTCCCGGCTGTCCCGGTAGTCGAAGGCGCCCAGCCGTAGATCGACCACGGCACGTCCCCGTAGCGGCTTGGTTCCCGAGAGCAGTTCGTGCATGACGCTCATCGCGGAGCCGCACAGGATCAGCCGCGGACCAGGCCCGTCACCACGCCGGGCGCCGCGCTGGCGTTCGTCGTAAAGCTGCTGAAGCAGTCCCGGGATCTCGGGCGAGTGCTGGAGCAGATAGGGCAACTCGTCGATCACCAGGAGCGGATGCGCCGAGCGGCCCGTCACATCAAGCGCATTGGACAACACGTCACGCCAGTCGGTCAGGCGCAGACTGCCCGGCCTCAGACTGGCATGCGTGGCGACCGCGTCACTGAACCGTTGAATCGCGGGCAGCCTCCCCTCTTCCCGGACCGCTGTGACATACAGACCGCCGACCTGCTCGGACAGGGCCTGCAGAAGGTACGACTTCCCATGCCGTCGCCGCCCCGACACGATGCCGAGCCGCATCGCCGGGTCCGGATCAGTGAGGAACTCGGCGAGCAGATCCCACTCCCGGTCCCGGTGGACCACGTCGTCCGGCTTGGCCGGTTGGCTCTTCCTCACTCGCCCTCCTACACCTCGACCACGACGGATTACGTCTAACTCTACTTCGACGAATTTCGTCGTACTCGAATTCCCCACCGATCGACCTCGCCACACTTGACCGACCGCTGCCAAGGAACGGACACCTGACCAGCGCGTGACCAGTAGCGGTCAGGAACAGCCAGAAACGCCTAGATGAGGGCCGATCCAGACGGGAAGCAAGAACCTGCACCCGGGCAACAAAATGCCTGGTCAGCAGCGCAGCGCGCCTTCGGCGCGCGCCGGGGGCGTGGTAAATCCCGTGGCGCGCCCGGGGTGCTTCTGTCTGCCCTGACGTGGGCTGCT